>NZ_JBHSOW010000069.1:0-985 GCF_042656405.1 Paenibacillus solisilvae
TTTGTAAAATAATAGTCGCTACCCTAACCTAGACAACGTATCGAATTCTACTTAATTAAGCTACTATATAAAAGAAAGAGAACGCCTACATCCAATAAAGTGAGGGGAAACGCAAATGAAATTCGATCATACCAATGAGCATCTGGACGAAGAGATGGTTATCATACAGGCCAATATTGATGACATGAACCCGGAATGGAGCCCTTTTGTGACGGATAAGCTGCTGGAAATGGGTGCCAACGATGTCTATTGGATCCCGATCATCATGAAGAAAGGGAGACCGGGGTTGATGCTGAACGTGCTGATTCACGCGAATTTGCTTGAGAAAGCGGAAACCGTCATTTTTAGGGAAACGACCACGTTAGGCTTACGCTATATGCGTGCCGCATGCCACCGGTTGGGAAGAGGATTCGAGAAAGTAACCACTCCCTGGGGCGACATTACTGTAAAAACCGGCTATCATCGCGGCGAGCTTGTTCAGTTTGCCCCTGAATTTGCGGATTGCGAGCGGGCTGCCAAAGCGAACAACGTCCCGCTGCATGCCGTATATGAAGCGGCCCGAAGACAGTTTGGCACAGAAAAGGAAAAGTAAGGCTGCTGTGTGAGATGACGCTCTAAGTCTCTCGCTCATGATCATGCTGTTGATTTCCATGAGCATGATCGTGTTTATGAGCATGATCGAGTCCATGAGCATGATTGTGTTCATGAGCATGATGGTGTTTATGAGCATGATCGTGTTTCATGGACGTTTGGATGCTCGTACTCATGCTGATGTCCATGTGGATGCTCATGTATGTGCTCGTGTTCGCGTTCGTGAAGCTGACTGCTGTCTCCTGCTTGAACAAGCTTCAGAATGTGTCGATATCCATCATCGGATAGCGGCTTTCTTGGCTTTGTCTACAGTTTCGCTGCCAAGCACCTCGTTCATACTGCCGGTCCGGTAACCTTGCAGATCGAGCGTGACGTAAGAGAAACCAAGTGCGAT
>NZ_JBHSOW010000070.1:0-71205 GCF_042656405.1 Paenibacillus solisilvae
TCGTGCTTCTTTACAGAAACAAGCTATCTGCCAAGTGATTAAAACTTACTTTTGGGACAGCCCCTTTTGGGCTGTCGAGAAAATCTCGCCATATTTTTCTATGCTATGAAATTTAACACGACACCGCGTTAATATACAGTGGTATGACGAAGCAAGAGGTTGAAGCATCGAAGTGGGGAAAGCCCAAGAGTATCAATACTACTATCACAAATATCGGATTGAATAATGATATAGCATAAGATATACTAATTTAGTAATTTAGTAATTTAGTAAATATTCCGGTTGTGGTTAGCGGCTGATTGCTCATTGCCGGTGCGCTTTTTTACTAACCCAGCTTCATGAGAAAGTTATATCATTAATTTATATAAGCTTTTAATGTAAATGGGCTTAATTTTGAGAATCGAAGAATCACCGCACGACTTCCGCGGGAGAATTGCGGTTCATGTTTATAAATTACAAATAAGGGTAAAACTATAAATGAGAACTATCGATTGAGTTAAACTGATATTCATAGCGAACTGTGAGTAAGTCGGACCGCCAGAAGGTGCTGACAAGGAATAGGCATTACATCAACGATAATAAAACCGCCAAGAGATAGTACCTTGGCGGTTTTTCTCTATTCCCAAACACCTTGAAGACTGGAACAAGGCTTAAGAATCCGCGTAAATCGCGGCACTCGATAACGAGGGAGACCAGCGTTTGGTCGCCGTGGCCGAAGTTCTTACTTATTGTTACGCAAGTTATGAGCCAGCAATCTCGGGACTGTTGATCGATAAACTGAGCTGGAAGTGGATTTTTTGGTTGTCGCTCCCTTGCCCCAAAGCGCTCTTTGTCATGAATAAAATTCCCGAAATCTTGTGATGATAAAAGAACAGAATATGGGATGAGCGTGGTGAAGATCCATACTATTTTCAAACTTGTTCGAAAGGAAGAAGAATCGTTCGGCTTAATCGACTGCCTAGCGACCATAAGTAAGGGACGCCAGGCTGGCCGTGGCGGTAATTAAATCAAGGTGTTCGTAGAGGGACTTAAATCTTTTATAAAAAAGGCTTTGACATTCTAACTACTAAAAGGTAGAATGAGCTCATGAACAAAAACGCTAACACTGCAGATGTCATTTTGGATACCGCTCAGACGATGGTGCAGGAATCCGGATTTAACGGGTTCAGCTACGCACATATTGCAGACAAAATTGGGATACGTACTGCCAGTATCCATTACCATTTTCCTAGCAAGGAGGATTTGGGAGAAGCGCTTATTAAGCGGTATCGTGAAAACTTTGTTTCCTTCATTACTCAGGTCGATGCAGAACCGCGAAACAGTTTGGAAAAACTCCGTAAGTTTATTGAACTTTATCGCGGAGGCCCTGTCGACAATTATCGTACATGCCTGGGAGTCATGTTATCGACTGATCTGACCTCATTATCAGGCAAAGCACGAGAAGGGGTAGCGCAGTTTTTTACAACGAATTTAGAATGGTTGGAACGGGTCTTGGAGGAAGGACGTCGTGAAGGGATCATAAGATTCGAGGGTGCCGCGGATGTGCAGGCTCATCAATTTTTCGCCTCGCTGCAAGGGGCACAATTGCTGGCAAGAAGTTTCCGGGAATTAAGGAGATTTGATACAATTGCCGAAGGATTACTATCCGCTTTAGCTAAGGAATAAAGCGGATTTTTTAACTTATACCTACCTTTTAATAGGTCAAAAAAGGGATGAATAATATTTTTCGAAATTGGTTAAACGGGAGCAAAGTGGGAAATTATATATTTTTAGCTTTAAAAAAACAAATATGAATGGAGCAATTACAATGAAAACATTAGTTATCATAACTCATCCGAACATGGCTGCATCCCGTGTCAACAAATCATGGCTGGAAGAATTGCAAAAGCAAGGTGATTTCACTATCCACGAATTATACAAGGAGTACCCTGACGAAAATATCGATATCTCCAAAGAACAGAAGATGCTTAAGGCGCATGATCGGATCATTTTCCAATATCCGCTTTACTGGTACAGTACGCCACCACTGCTAAAAAAATGGTTTGATTCCGTATTACAATACGGTTGGGCATATGGGCCGGATGGCAGTAAAACAGAAGGTAAAGAAATAGGCGTAGCGATCTCGACATATGGCTCTGAAGAATCCTATCAACCAACCGGGTTTAACCAATTTACACTTGAGGAAATTCTACGACCAGTCCAAGCGCTTGTTCATTTTATCAGTGCCACTTATTTGCCACACTTTGCACTAAGCGATATTTCCAACCTTACTGACGAGAGGTTAACACAGAGTAGTATCGATTACATCCATCATATTAAATCTGTGAAGCCAGTCGTGGTTGGTTAATACTATCGCGTGTTACAGCTGGATGGTATGCAGCAAAACTAAGATTTTGAGTATTGTCTATATAATTTTCCCAATTAAACGATTCGTATCATATCATTGCGGCTGCCCAATTGAAGGATTGTTTTTGGGGCAGTCTTTTTGTTTGAACAGGGAATCAGCCACAGATGGATAAGCGATCTCTTGGTTCACAACTCATAAATCTTTAACTGTTACTATTGACTTGGAGTTAACACCAAGCTGTAAACTCCTCTATGTAGTCAGAGAGAGGAGGAATAGATATGATTTAACACAAGCCCTTCGGGAGTATAGCCCAAGAGTGAAGGTCACCAAACTTTCTTTAAGAATAATTAACAACTTAAGCACCTTTGTTCATTAATTAACACATCGCATCTATTTAACAATTGTAATCATAATGATTGTGCGTATAATAACAAATGTACATTTATAAATTAATGTTCATTATTTATAAACATTGGATATGGTGAAATCAAACAATGAACTGGCTGAGTATGCACTTCAAAAATCGAGGAATGGAATACCATGATTGATGTAAATATTAAAGGCAATACTTTATGGTATTTCGGCTGTTCTTCCTTCAATGAAAGAAAGAAAAGAAGGACTTATTATATCTTGCTTCAGTTGCTGGGCACGTTGTCGGAATTGGAAGTTCCGTCTATGCTTTAACAAAGTTCGCTGTACGTGCGATCACTGAAGGTCTGCGTAAAGAAGAGTCGGTCGGCAGCAATATTCGTACAACGATTATCTCGCCAGGAGCCGTTACAACTGAACTAGGTCCGAAATAAGCGGCTTCTGGAATGGTGATTGTTACCCATTCACTGGGGTAGAAACTAAATATATAAGTCGAGGAGAATAATAATATGAATAAATTAAATCAATTATCTGAAAGTGTAATCTTCCCGAAAGGTGAAAAAATCACGAATAACTATTTCATTGGGGCAGCATGGCTGGAAATGCTGGTTCCTAATGACAGCACTTTTAATTGCCCGATAGGTAATGTAACGTTTGAACCAGGCGCAAGAAATAATTGGCATAAGCACCCGGGTGGCCAGATTCTGCTTGTTACTGGCGGCAAAGGATATTATCAGGAAGAAGGCAAACCGGTACAGGTGCTTCATGAAGGAGATGTAGTAAAGATCAGTCCGGATGTGAAACATTGGCATGGGGCAACACCGGGTAGCTGGTTTACACATATTGCGATAAGCACAAATGCCCAAAAAGGCGATACCAAATGGTTGGAACCCGTAACGGATGAAGAATATAACAATTTAAACTAACATGGAAATGGAAGGGGCAGGAGGAAAACCAGAGGGCTAGTGATTGACAAGTACATTATCGCATTAGAGGCTGCGTGAATCGCGGCTTTTTTGTGTTGGTGAACCGTATCACAAGTAACGGCGAAAATTAGATGATGCGGTTCACTAGCAACGGCAAACCAAAGCCTTAATCCTTGCAAGAAGCCGGGTTAAGGCCTTGGTTTTTGTGTGTTCCTAGGACCATGTGGATGAATTTATCACTTTTTACCAGCTTCTAAATAGCTTATAATTATCACATAATAGTAGATTTTTTCATCTATTAATAATTGAAATACACTGTGATAGGGTTATAATTAAACTAGAATAGGTGTGACTAGGTCGCGCCTTGGCTTGGTGTGACGGATAAGCAGGAGGCCTAACATCCTTTCTGCAAATTTTAGGGTATAAGGATGGTAAAAATGAGCAACAGAGAAACTAAAACAGACGTCATCTTAATTGGTGCCGGAATCATGAGTGCGACTTTAGGGACACTTCTGAAAGAATTAGTACCGGAATGGGAAATTACAGTGTTTGAGAAGCTCGGAAATGCAGGAGAGGAAAGCTCTAACGAGTGGAATAATGCAGGAACAGGGCATGCTGCACTGTGCGAGCTTAACTACACTGTCGAAAAACCAGACGGATCTATAGATATTAGCAAAGCTATCAAAATTAATGAACAGTTTCAGCTTTCCATGCAGTTTTGGTCCTATCTTGTAAACAGCAAGCTGATACGTAATCCGCAGGAATTTATCATGCCATTGCCTCATATGAGCATGGTACAAGGGGAACAAAATGTAAATTTTTTAAAGAAACGTTTTGAAGCGATGTCAAATAATCCTCTGTTTCAAGGGATGGAATTTTCCGATGACCCTGGAAAACTGATGGAATGGATTCCGCTTATTATACAAGATCGTCCATCGAATGAACCTATAGCGGCAACCAAAATCGACTCTGGAACTGATGTCAATTTTGGTGCTTTAACGCGCATTTTGTTTAACCACTTAAAGAGTAAAAACGTCGATATCAAATACAAACATAGCGTTGATAATATTAAACGTACTAGCGACGGCTCATGGGAATTGAAAGTGCGAAACGACAGCGGCAACGTCGAACGCCATACTGCAAAATTCGTCTTTATCGGAGGCGGGGGAGGAAGCCTGCATTTACTGCAAAAATCCGGTATTCCTGAAGGAAAACATATTGGAGGATTCCCGGTAAGCGGAATATTTATGGTGTGTAATAATCCGGATGTTGTAGCGCAGCATCATGCAAAAGTATACGGCAAAGCTAAGGTTGGAGCTCCACCAATGTCTGTTCCGCATCTTGACACAAGATTTATCGACAATAAAAAATCGTTGCTATTCGGACCGTTTGCCGGCTTCTCGCCAAAGTTTTTAAAAACCGGTTCAATGTTTGATTTAGTAACTTCCGTTAAACCGAATAATCTCGTAACGATGTTGTCGGCAGGTGCAAAAAACATGTCATTGACAAAATACCTGATCGAGCAAGTTATGTTATCGAAAGAAAAGCGCATGGAAGAGTTACAAGAGTTTATCCCGAACGCCAAAAGCGAGGATTGGGATTTAGTAGTAGCGGGCCAACGTGTGCAAGTTATCAAAGATACTGAAGCTGGCAAAGGTACACTTCAATTTGGTACGGAAGTTATTAGTGCCGCTGATGGCTCGATTGCAGCATTACTAGGTGCTTCTCCAGGTGCTTCTACTGCTGTTCACGTTATGCTTGAGGTAATTAATAAATGCTTCCCGCAGCATATGAAAGAGTGGGAAGCGAAAATTAAAGAAATGATTCCTTCTTATGGCGTGTCACTATTGGAAAATCCAGAGCTTCTGCACGAAATTCATACTTCAACTACAGAGACGCTTGGTCTAGGCGATAAAGAGCTAGTCTATAGATAATGATGTTAATGAGCAGTTAAAGGCGTATCTGTTGGATTTCATTATATGGTTGATAGGTTACCTGTTTTAGCTAACGTTCCTCGAGACGTTGGCTTTTTTTGTTACATATTTTTTTCGATTTAGACAGCCGTATGGCATGAGAATGCAAAAATAGGGCCTTAATATACAAAGACGAACATTAAAGAAATTGCTTATAATTATAGAACGATCAGAAAACGCTTACATTTCCAAAGGGTGGTGATATGGAGCAACGATAAGGTGAACTAATGTGTCCTAAAATAGGAGGAAAGTTGATGCGAATTCGGAAATTAATGTTTTTATTGCTTCCATTTGTGCTGGTTGTCTCTGTATTTTTGAATGGTTGTACAGAAGATAATGCGAAAGTATTCAGAGATTTAGGCGGGTGGCCAAAGCCGCCGTTGTTTCAAGGCAATCCTTTTGCCTCCGGTGGTGTAGGCCAGGCCTGGCAGTATACGTTTGAGGGATTATTTCAATTCGTTCGCTCAACGGATAAAATCTATAATCGTTTGGCTGAATCGATTAAGCACAATGGCAACGAAACCGTGATCAAAATAAGATCGGGTGTCAATTGGCAGGATGGTGAACCATTCACAAGCAAGGATGTATGGGGCTACTATATGCTCAATAACGGCGTCGAAGTCACAAAATATTTAACTGGCATAGAAACGCCCGATGAAACGACAGTTGTCTTAAAATGGCAGGAGCCAGCCCCGTTTGAGGAAATGAAAAATTTGTTTATAGCGCAGGATTGGCAGGCCACAATTCCCTATCATTTATATGGTAAATATGTAGATAAGGCGGATAGTTTGCTAAAGAATGCTAAGCCGACAGATAATCCCGAAAAAAAGGGACCGTTCGGCTTAGAGATTTCAGACAAGCTGCGGAAAGAATTGGATACAAACTGGCAGAACTTTTTGAAAGCTGGTCCGAAGATGCCTGTGGGCACAGGTCCGTTTATCGTGAAAAAAGTAACCGCTTCCGATATGATTTTAGAGAAAAACGAGAAGTATTGGAAGGCCGAAAACATCAAATTCGACCGGATATTTATTAAAAATCCTGGATCCGACTCATCCGGATTAGCTTTGCTGAAATCGGGCAAGGTCGATACATATCCTGGTACTCCACCTAGAGATATTCTGGAAAATATGCTTGCTTCCAACAAGGATCTCGTTCATTACCGTATGTTTGATCCGGCGACGATCGGAATGGTATTCAATCTGGATAAACCGCCGTTTGATAACCCGAAATTCCGTCAGGCTGTCGTCTTCGCACTGGATAGAACAAAGATTCGCGAGGTCGGCAACTACTATGGGCAGGAAGCGGACGTCTCGATGAGCGGAATGCCGCAATCCGAACTTGCCAAATGGGTAACTCCGGAGATCCGGGGTAAAATGACAAAATTCACTTATAACCCGGACAAAGCAGGAGAACTGTTAACCGAACTCGGTTGGAAGAAGGGTGAGGGCGGCAACTGGGAAGACCCGAGCGGCAAGACGCCGAACTTTATTATCGGGGTGAACGGCGGATGGTTGCAAGCGGTGAACTCAGCTCAGATCACCGCCGAACAATTGACGAAATTCGGCCTTCCGACCAAATTAATGGCCGTCGATGGCAGCGTATATTACAACAACTCGACCAAGGACAAAGGTGCTTACCACATGTCTGTCGATTGGGTTGACGTTTCTTGGGGCTTCATGTTCCCGTGGAATTCGTTGCGGAATTTCTATTGGGGCGGTATCGGGAATATGGCTCATCTGCCCAAATATAAGGACGGGCCGGACAAAGGAAAATTAAACATGCAAATACCAGGTCCGGGCGGGCAGGTCGTTGATATTGACAAAACCTTAAAGGAAATCCCCTATATTCAGAAGGAAGAAGATCGTAAAGACGCGATTTCCAAGCTGGCATGGATTACAAATGAAAATGCATATGGCGTAGGGTATTTCCAAAACACAACCGGTTATTTTGAGAATGTAAAGACGGTCAAAGGTTGGCCGAGAGAGGATGAATTCGAGAAATACAATCGCAGTCTGCCGGTGCCTACCGAACCTGATGACATCGATGCGGTTTCTGAAATCAACTTTGGATTTGGGGGATTAACGTACTTTGTGGAAGGAAGATTAGCACCTAGAGAGAAATGATCCTGAATGGAGAGAATTTCGAAAGCGCTCATGCTGCTATATGCGGACAAAGATTGGGCTTCACGGCGATCATACGTATCCAATGTACGTGCCCGATCGTTGTGGAGCCCACAAGCTTACATACCATTTCTAGGAGGATCAGGATGACGCCGATCATTGTGTTAAAGCGAATTGGCATGGCGGTCATTACAATATGTTTAGCTACGATCATGACCTTCGTGCTACTTCGATTAACGCCGGGCAACGCAATTGATGCATGGGCCCGCGATTATGCAACTCAGTTCGGGATCACATTGGAAGAAGCCTACCGGCGGATTGCGGCCATGATTAATTATAATCCGAACGAACCGTTACACGAACAGTTCGTTCGTTATATTTCAGGTCTCATACATGGAAACCTTGGCGTTTCGATGATTTACCAGCAGATCACGGTAAACTCTATTATTGCAAACGCGATGCCTTGGACGATTTTTGTAGCAAGCATTTCGCTTGTCATCAGCTTTCTGATCGGAATGTTTCTGGGCGTGAGAATGGCTTGGAAAAGAAATTCTATTTTGGAGCCGGCGATCTCCTTGTTTTCGGTCATCACCTCAGCCATTCCGGATTTTATTTTTGCCATCCTATTGTTGGTTGTCTTTGCTTACGGTTTAAACTGGTTTCCTGTTAACGGCGCTTACGATCCCTTTGTGACACCCGGCTTCAATCTCGACTTTATTGTAAGCGTGCTCTACTATGCGGCTATGCCGATCTTAACGTTCGTCATCACGCATATTGGCGGTTGGGCACTTATGATGAAAGGCAATGCCGTAAGCATACTTGGCGAAGATTATATTATCGCGGCGAAAGCGCGAGGAATATCCGAATCGGTCATCATGAACCGATATGTTCTGAAAAATGCGATGCTGCCGATGATCACCATGCTGGCCATCACCTTCGGCGGGATGCTGGGCGGGGCAACACTTATCGAGAATGTCTTCCAATACCCCGGTATCGGATACTTTCTGGGGGAAGCGACGAGAACAAGAGATTATACGGTGATGCAGGGCATTATTTTGTTTCTCAGTGTCACTATGGTCGTTGCCAATCTCATTGCGGATTTGGTTTATTCGAAGCTCGATCCGAGAATTAAGGTAGAGGGGTAATCGGAAAATGAGAGGAATTATTGGCTTTTTCAGAATCATTTGCCATAACAAAAGATCGCTCATAGGTTTAATCGTTCTGATCATTTTCATTTTAATGGCGACCGTAGGGCCGTTCGTTTTTAAACTCAATATGACAGTCGACTATAATAACCGATACCAGTCTCCATCGTTAGAACATTGGCTAGGAACCGATTTTGCCGGGAGGGATACCTTTATACAATTGGTGCATGGCTCCAAGGAAGTGCTTCTTGTTGGTTTACTTGCTGCCTTTTTCACATTGTTTGTCGGTGCATTTCTTGGGACAATCTCCGGTCTTATCGGCGGAAAACTAGATGCGGTTATTATGCTGATTACCAATCTGTTTCTAACGATCCCCAGCTTTCCGATTTTGATTATTTTGGCGGCTATTTTCTCAATCAGAGACCCTGTCTCCTTCGCCCTCGTGTTAAGCGCGTGGAGCTGGCCTGGCCTTACGCGCGCTGTCCGCTCGCAAATTATTTCACTGAAGGAAAGGGACTTTATCGTCATCTGCAAGGTCATGGGAATGAGCAAGCTGCATATCATTTTCAAAGAACTTATGCCGAGTATCACTTCGTTTTTATCCATTAATTTTATTATGACGATGCGCGGTGCAATTACAGGCAGTGTAGGGATTATGATGCTGGGACTAGCTCCTTACTCGCCGACTAATTGGGGACAAATGCTTAATCTCGCCGTTTCTCAAACAGGCGGTATCTTTAATCCACTAGGCTTCATTTATCTGTTTTCACCGATTCTTTGTCTTGCATTATTTCAACTGGGTTCGATCTTTTTTGCCAATGGTATTGATGAAGCTTTGAATCCAAGGCTTAGAGGATAGAAGGGAGTACCATGAACGAGAACAATCTGATTGAAATCAGAGATTTATCAATAGAATTCAAACTTCACTCGGGAACGATTCGGGCTGTCGATCAAGTTTCACTCGACATTCCGAAAGGGAAAGTGACCGCTTTGGTCGGAGAGAGCGGCAGCGGCAAATCCACACTGGCTTCGGCTATTCTTAATATCGTTTCATCACCAGGGATCATCAAGAACGGAAGTATCCTATTCAATGGCGAGGATATTGTGCAATACAGCGCGAATCGACTGCGCCAGTACTGTTGGACGGACGTATCTATGGTATTTCAAGCCGCACAAAACGCGTTAAACCCTGTCATGCGCATTGGGGATCAAATGATTGAGACTGTCCTGGCTCATAAAAAAATGAGGAAAGAGGAGATCATCAAGAAGGCGTCCCAGCTGCTCGATTACGTCCGGCTTGAGCCGAGCCGCGTGTTGAAAGCTTACCCGCACGAATTGAGCGGCGGCATGAAGCAGCGTGTCATGATCGCCTTCAGCCTGCTGCTCGACCCAAAGCTGGTCATCTTGGACGAACCGACAACCGCGCTTGATGTCATCACTCAAGATTACATTTTTGATATTCTCTTAAAGGTTCATAAGGAAATGAACATTACGATGCTTCTTTTGTCACACGACATTTCCGTCGTTGCCAAAGTGGCTGATCGTATTGGTGTCATGTATGCCGGAAAGATTGTGGAAACCGGGGAAACGTTCGAGATGTTCGAAAATACCAAACATCCGTATACGGCGGGACTCATTCAAGCGGCTCCGTCCCTATTGGATGATGTCAGTAAAAATAAATCCATCAGAGGTTCTTCGCCGAATTTGTTAAACTTACCGCCCGGCTGTGCATTTCATCCAAGATGCGAGTTTGCAACCGATCGTTGTAAGCAGGAACAGCCTCGGGGGATTTCTGTCGGGAAGGGTCGTATCGCTGCATGCCATTTGAATGAGAAGGGAGAGATGCTTGCTTGAGCAGCTTGCTGGAACTTCGCAATATAAGCATGATTTTCGAGCAAAAATCGGAACTGTTTGGCAAACCGACACCCATCCCCGCCATGACCGATATTCAATTATCCTTTGAACCTGGAGAAATAGTAGCGCTCGTAGGGGAAAGCGGCTGCGGAAAAACGACGCTGGGCAAAGTCGTCACGGGGCTGCATAAACCGACCAGAGGGCAGCTTCTTTTTCAAGGCAAAGACATATGGAAAATGAATAAAGGGGAGTTTTCAGAGTACCGTCAAGGCGTGCAGCTCGTCCAGCAGGATTCGTATGCGGCATTAAACCCTATGCGAACCATATTCCAATCGCTATCCGATCCTATCATGCAGCAGAAACTGGTAAATAGTCGGAAAGAAGCGTACGACCGTGTATGTGAGCTGCTAAATACGGTCGGGCTGACGCCGCCCGAACAATTTCTCGATAAGTATCCCCATCAAATGAGCGGCGGTCAAAGACAGCGGGTACTGATGGCAAGGGCGATCTCATTGCGCCCAAAACTCATCGTTGCCGACGAACCTGTTTCCATGATAGATGTATCCCTGCGAATGGCGATTCTGCAATTAATGTCAACGTTAAATAAGAAACTCGGCATTGCCTTTATCTATATTACGCACGATTTGGCGACCGCACGCTATATTGCACAACATGGCAGAATGGTTGTCATGTACTTGGGGAAAATCGTCGAGCAAGGAAGTCTTCATGATGTGCTTGCCGCTCCTAAGCATCCTTATCTACAGGCACTTCTATCCGCTGTTCCGGTACCGAATCCAAGGATTGCGAAAGTAAAAAGGGAATTGCCGCTAAAGAGTTTAGACATGCCTAGTATCTCGAATCCGCCGCCCGGCTGCGCATTTCACCCAAGATGCCTGTATGCGGACCTTACATGCGAGCAGATAGCGCCATCTCTGCTTCCTACCGGCAGGACGATCGTGTCATGTCATCACGTAGAGAAGGTGCCAAAATGGACCATAGCTACCGAAAAGTAATATTTAAGATTAGTGTATTCTTCATTGTATTGATCGTCTTCTTGCTTTTTATTGTGAAAAAAGATTCCGCCGAATACGTTGTTCTGGTCTTATCGCTTGGTGCCAATCTTTTTCTGTCCATCGTTATCCTTTTCTTGGCATGGATGGATCGAAACCGCGGCTCTCAGCGATAGGTATTCCCAAAACGAATTCTTTTGAAAAAGGTGAGACACAATGATAGAGCCAATGGGCCGTATTTCTCCTCTGGATGAAGCACAGATTTCTTTTTTTGCCAATAACGGCTATCTTCTTCTCCGTCAGGCATGCAGCGATGATTTACTCGATATTTATAACCGGCATATGTACAATCTTGCTAAGAACGAGATACCGGATCAACCGGATTCTGTAGAAAAAGCGACCTTCTCTTTTCGTGTTTTTAATCCCCATCTGAAAGACAGCTTCTCCTTGCAAATGCTAAAGATTCCTATTATTAGGGGGGCGTTAGCCCAACTGATGGGTGACGAAGCGGTTGGCGTTCAGAGCATGTACTTCTTTAAGGAACCCGGCTCAAAAGGACAAGCAGCGCATCAAGATTTCGAATATATTCATCATGAACCGAATACAATGATTGCTGCGTCCATTGCGATGGAGAAAAATGATGAAGAAAACGGATGCCTCCGGGTTATTCCAGGCAGTCACAAGCTAGGACCGCTCCCACACGGAAAGGTGAAAAACATCCTGGAGCACGCGGATTGGACAACGGAAACGGAAGGCGTGGATTTGACGGCAGAAATACCTGTTGTAATGGAAACAGGGGATATCCTGTTTTTTCACAGTTTGCTCGTCCATTCCTCTACTCGTAACAAAACGAAGGACAGATTCCGCAGATCCTATGTCTGCCATTATATACGGCAAGATTCCAATGTAACGTTGCGGGGAGATTTGAAACGAAAAATCGATCTGTATTAAGACAGCAACTCCCGGACGGTTTATCGCAGCTATGCCGATCGTAGACAATCATTCATTTATTTAGAGACCCATAATCGGGTCTCTTTTCTTTGGCCTGACAGGCCTGCAGAAAAAAATCAAAACCGCGAAGGCTTGATGCTGCGCGGTTTTTTTCTATTTATACCCCTATCATTTACTATTCTTTTATTTGGCTGCAGTAGACTTACATTAATGAAAGTTATCATTACGTTCACAAGTCTCCAGTCGACAGTTCACATTATCCGCTAATCAAGTAATAATTATTGAGAATCCCGGAAATCCTTATATTTTTATTAAAAGGAAACTGCATCCATACCGACAAATAACTGGATTCAAAAGTCAAATTCATATCGTGTAAATGTCCCTGCGCACGGGATTGTTCTTCTGAAAGTTGCGGGAACTTCAATTCAGCAAACAAAGTAGAAAATTAAGTGTCGGTTTGCCCAAGAAGGAATAGGACAGGTATTCTCTCCAGAGGCACGTAATGGTAAATAATTCATGGTCACTTTACTCATTCGAGTACTAACAGCCCCTTGGCTCCATTCGCCCAAGGGGCTTGTTGTTTGCTTCTGGCCCGCGGACTGTTGCCGTTTTTGGCCGTCGGACATACTTATAGGAAGCGCAGTACTCCCCTTTTAAAGCAATTGTCCCAAACTTATTTTTACTGCGTGAAAAATAAAGGGCTCCTCGATTGTATTACTAGTGAAAGGAGGACATCAGGTGAACGATTCATATGAGCTCAATGAATCCGTCCGCAATGCCGTGGTCAACTATTCCGACAGCCTGGTCAAGATAGCGTTCGCCTATCTCAAAATCGTTGCCGACGCGGAGGAAGTCGCGCAGGAAGTATTCCTGGCCTATCTCCAGAAATCCCCCGTCTTCGACAGCGTTGATCATGAGAAAGCCTGGTTAATCCGAACAACGATCAATAAATGCAAGAACCTGCTCAAGACGAGCTGGTTTAAAAGTCGTAACCCCATACCGGACAACCTGTCTTACCTTCCGAAGGATGAATACATGGTCATGCAGGCTGTATTATCATTGGATAAAAAATATCGGGTCCCGATCCATCTCCATTATTACGAGGGCTACTCATTGGAAGAAATAGCGGACATTCTTCATGCCAAACCCGCAACGGTAGGGACTTGGCTTGCTCGCGGGCGCAATCAGCTTAAAGAAGTTATAGGTGGTGATTTGTGAAGATGAAGACATCTAGTTATAAATCGGCCATGTCCAAATTGAAAACGAGCGAAGACTTTCAAGATCGTGCGCTTGAACGCTTAAACCTGGAAAGGCACAAACAAATCGATAACGATAAACGAAATGGAGAGATTCCTATGAGAGCAGCTAATCCGGCAGTAAAGAAAAACAAGGCGGTCATCTGGGCAGCGAGCATTGCGGCTTGCGCGGTATTGACTTTAAGCATCTATGCGTTTAACGAGAACGGAAGTGGTACTGGTACTGCCCCTGATCCGGTCACGAACAACCCAAGCGGCGGCATCGTTGAAAATAACGGTCCGGGATCGGCGACTTCGGCAAAGCATCGGGTCAACATTGACGGTGTCATTGATGAGGTAAGCGCCGATGGCCAAAGCTTCCGAATCGGCGAGTTGTGGGTGACGGTAACGGAAAAAACGACTTACGGCATAACAGGCCCGACGGCTCCTGATCCTTCCGAGCAATTGGTAAGTAAGGAATTTAAAGTCGGCAACACGGTATCCGGCTTCACCTCGGGAGACGTCACGAGTGGGAAGGTCACGGCCGACGTTATTTACAACAATTTTTAAGCTGTTAACAGACTAACCGCATTCTCATATGGATGCGGTTTTTTTGCTAGCTGCGGGCCTGTTTCGGGAATGTAATGGTTGCCAAATCGGCGGTTTTAAATTCAAATCCCACTCTAGGATGATTATCGAAAAACTAAGTTGTACCTGCAGCATCGCTGCCGTTGAATACGGCAGGGCCGGACAGGATCAGATCGATAAAGCCGTCCGTAGCTATGAAGAGCGAGTAACGGATTTCGCCAGCCAAGACTGCAGCTGCCGAAGGGAAATCCGCTGCGGTTACGCTGATTGGTCGGTAACTTTGCCTTTATTCATAGTAATATGGATAAAAATTGGAAATAATTACATTCTGAATCCATGTATAATAGCATTCTACCAACGCATACTACCTTCAAATACAAAGGAGGTGTCACTAATATGAGTCGCAGTTCTTCGAGAAATCAACTGGTTGTACCTCAAGCCAATGCAGCACTGGATCAAATGAAATATGAAATTGCACAACAATTTGGGATTCAACTTCAACCTAATGGTTATAATGGGCAACTACTTACCCGTGAAGCTGGTACGATAGGTGGTAACATTACCCGTACATTAGTACAAATGGCTGAACAGCAATTGGCAGGTCGTTCTTAGATCGTTGAGTAGTTCACAGATATTCTTATTAAAGGAACATGTGACCATTGATTTCAAATTAGCAATTAACCAAAAGAAGTTTCACCTTGTTAAACAGGTGAAACTTTTTTAATTTATGGTCCTCTAGGGAATAAATCTCTTGATTAGAAAATAGATAAATTCAATTTTATTGTTTTTGCTATTACGAAAATGACCCAAGCCACTAACTTTTGCATCTGTGTTCCAGGGGATTGAAGATGAGCCAAGTATCTTCGAGTTATGTTAATTGCTTTGCTCTATGGAATATCTGGAGTAACGTCTCAAAGTCTTCCTTTAATGTTTCTTCAGTAATCGTTTGTTGAGGGATGAATTTTAATTGTTCTAGCTCATCGTTCTTTTGTTGCAGCTGTTCTTTTAGGCTTTTAATTTGAATTGCCATATTTTTTATAAGTTGTTGCTGCTTTTCAGCTAATTGAATGATTTTATCCATGTAATCAGGCATGTATTCCTGATCTGTTGACACTGCTTCCGTTACAATAGCTGAAACACTTACTTGGTTAATTATCTGGTTTGAATTGGAGCGTTGGTTTCGTTCTAGTTTTGCTCCTTCAATTTCCGTTGCATATTGTTTTCGTATTTGAGAGTTCCATCTAAATCCACAAGCACTTTCTGTTCTTCCCAATTGGCGAGCTGCCTCATTAAAAGCGGCTAGCTGTGTACTTTTTTCACAAATATGTTTAATTACAATCTTTGCGAGCAATTGGTCTTCATCCGTTCTCCATCCATCTTTTCTTGCCTCTTGCATGATATCACCTCACTAGGGTTTTAGTAGCCATTCTTGCCTGTTCTCTTATATTTATGCATTTGATTACTATTAACATGCCGTCTCTGTAGTTACGGTAAATTCTAAACAATTAAATGAAGATATCCCTATGTAAGCTCAACTGGCTTTATTGATAGACTTATCCATGACACTGGGCCGGCTGCTGCCGAAGATCACGATCAAGAAGCAGTTAGATGAAAATAAAGCATTAGAACGGGCAGGATCGTGCATTAGTCATGGCTGTAGATGCAGTGGAATACGCTTAGTAAAGATGAAACCACAATTGGGAGGCTGAGCGGATGGCTGTATCCTACATGGATTTCACTTCTCCAAACGTACAATATTTCTACGATCTGAAGAACAATCGTACATTCACGAAGGACGGGAACAATTTCATTAACGCCCTTGGTATTCAGCAGATGAATACGCTGGGCAACGTATCTCTGCTCGACATCTACTTATCCAAAGCGAATGTGGTTGAGCCGCATATTCATCAGAACGCCTCTGAGCTGGTCTATTGCATTCGAGGCGCAGCGGTCGTGTCGATCCTGAATCCGTTCACGAAAACCGTGCTTAACTACAATATTACGCCCGGCCAGGTGGCTAATGTTCCCCAGGGGTGGTTCCACTGGGAGATAGCTACCGAAGACGATACGCATCTGCTCGCAATCTTCGACGCGCCAGTACCGGAATTCATCGCGGTATCCGACTTCCTCAGGCTGGCCCCGAGAAACATGCTCGCCCATACGTACTGCCTCGATCAAGCGATGGTGACGCAGGCGCTCGCGCCGATCAAGAGCACGACGACGATCGGTCCGTCGGCCGATTGCCCGAATCAAGCGCGGCCTGACAGCTACCCACCGCAGGCGGAGCAACATCCGCAAGCCTCCTATCCGGGATATGTGGCGCGGCAATCTCCTTACCCCGGTATCGGTAACGGCTACAATCGGCAGGGATAGCTATGTGATACAGTGTCCCTGTTCAAGATTATTGTACTTGTATGGGTGTCATGCTTGCTACTGACCTTGCTACTTTATCAAGTAAAGTACAAGAAGGGTTAGCTCAGTTGTTCACCGCCAATCTAGAATGGTTGGAACGAGTGTTGGGTCAGGGAAGGCTTGGGGTTAAGAAAGTGGACAATATGACAGTTAGTATTAAAGGAAACATTTGGGATGTAACCAAAACACACAGGCTTGAATAAAAAAAAATCGCTCCCCTAAAAGGCAAAGGGGGAGCGATTTTTTAGTTTATTCGAACCTAAAAATTAAGTCGGATCAATACGGCCAGCATCGGGCGTTATAAGAATATCGTTGTACAGAGGCGAAGGGTTCCAAAGCAGAGACGATGTTCTTCGCCCATGAAGGGATCTGGCACTACGCCCAACCCAATTACAAAGACGATACGCTATAGGTGTTTAAACAGTATCTGCGTCCTCGGTATTGAGTTAGAGACAGATGTCGCTGTCATTCAGGTCGAGTCACCAGAAGAGGGCATTCTTAAGTTCCAAGCAGACAGAGGAAAAGGTATATTCTTTCTCCAAGCAGCAGATAGAACACCAAAACAAGCAGCTCTCCCTTACCAAAGGCTGGACTGCTTGCTGTCATATAAGATTCATGTTAACCCCCGTATCCTGCTATTTGCGCCCCGGCACGATACCTGCTTGGGCTAACGCCGAAACGAGCCGTGAACTGGCGCGAGAAATGATGGATTGACGAGTAGCCGAGCTCGGCCGCGACGGAAGTGACGGAGCGAGAGGTCTCCTGGAGCATAGCGGCGGCTTTTTTCAATCGGGCCTGGACCACGTACGCATGAACCGGTATGCCGGTCTCCTGCTTGAACAGCTCGTAAAAATAGGACTTTTTGAGTCCACACGCCTTGCTCCACTCCACATGGCAAGCCGCCCGCTCGGGATGGGCATCGATCTTCCGCAGAATGCGCAGGATCCGCTGGTCCTTGGGGCGAAGCGCAAACAAGGTATGGTGCAGCTCCAGCAGCCACGCATAGAACAAGCTGTCCAACATGCACTGCCGGTAGACGCGCGGCTCGTTGGCCGTGCGCGAGAGGTAGACGAAGTTGTCGAGCAGATGCGGGTAGGCAGCTAGGGACACCGAGACCGGCAGCCGGTCGAGCTCGGGGCAAGTCGCTTCAAGTGTCCCCGTCTCCGAATGGTACGGATTCGGCGGGAAGGTGAACTGCGGTAGATCGGATATGAAACCGTCCTGCTGCCAGAGGTCGCAATAGACATTATGCGATTGCACTTGATCATCCGCAGAGACATGGAAGGAATGGCCTACGCCGGGACGGACGAAGACAAGCATGCCCTTGTCAAGTGCGATCGTCCGGTCTTCCACCCTCATGAAGGCATGTCCGCCGCCGCCCATGAATAGATGGAAGGCATAGCAGTTACCCAGCCGGTGCCGTTCGTACACATCGCCGTTGTATTGGTAAAATCGCGCGGTACCGACGTGGGGCGTCATCTCGTACAACTGCTGGGGGGGCATGGTCACATCTCCTTCGATTTTTTGGCGGAAAATTGGACAAATCTGCGGAACCTAAACCAAATACGGCGTTCTTCCGTCATGATACCATGTAAGCGTTACAAAGGAAACGTTCGTGACTCTAGTAATTAGGAAACAGGAGGCGTAGCGATATTTATGGAAACTGGACGAAGAGGCGGAAATTTGACCAAAGAACAGCTGGACACGTACGACAAGGAAGGATACCTGGTGATGCCGGATCTGCTGGATGAGGCTGATATGGAGCAGGCACGGCAGGCGATGATGGAGAAGGTCTCGATGATCGCGGATGAGCTGTATGCCAATGGAATGATCGGTGATAAGCTGGAGCATCTGCCGTTCCCGTACAGGCTGGCGGGGCTTTTTGCCGACTTCACGGATAAGGAGTTTCTGCACTATGGCCGAGGGTGGCGCGACCGGATCCCGGGTTACTATCACCTCATGAGCAATCCTAAAATCCTCGATACGGTTGAATCTCTTATTGGCGGGGAGATCTTCGCGAGCCCTGTCTATAACGTTCGGCCCAAAGTGCCGAAGGTGGCAGCCGGTGCCGTTCCCTGGCATCAGGACAAGTCGTACTGGCCGGACGCCAACGTGAACCCGGTCATTACGGTATGGATTTCATTCGTCGACGCCACACTGGAAAATGGCTGCCTCCACATCAAGCCAAGGACGCAGCGAAATAAACTGCTGGAGTGGCACCAAGAGTCCTACTCCGGTACTGGATACACGGCACTACACGAGCAGCAGCTCGGCAAGACGCCGACGGTGCCGCTGCCGGTCAAGGTCGGTACAGCGATCCTATTCAACGATCGGCTGCTGCACATGTCGACGCCGAACAACTCCGACCATGTGCGCTGGAGCGTAGATCTCCGGTACCAGCCGACCGATCAGGATCCAATGCCGCAGCACGGTACCGGCTTCCTTGCGCGCAGCTATCTGTATCCAGAGCGGGTAGCCACGCTCGAGGACTGGATGGATAACCGACTGGAGCATACGTCCGTATGAACATCACCGGCATCCCGAAAACCGATGTCATATCGTCCAGCCGCCGGATCCATCTCGAATTCCATAAGCCGCATTGGGTGGATAAAGTTGGTGAGCATTACGATCCCGACCGGCTCGTCCGTCACCGCAGTGTTCGGCCGATGCGCCTGCGGCAACGCTTAATACGAATCCGACATTGCGCCCGTCCATCCCGGCCTGCAGCAGGATCTGCTCGCGCCTCTGCTGCCGTTGGCGAAGCGGGATAGCATCAGCCTCTTCGTACACTTTGGTACGAACATTAACGATCGCTTCGTTATCGTCGATCCCGAATGGGCCTTGCAAATGCGTGATGGACGATGGCTGGATACGAACTATGGCGTCGAGTGGGGTTGGGCCTGTTACAATTCGCCATTCATCCACGAATGGTTCCACCCGCTGCTCCGGGAGTTCGTCCGGAAGTTTCCGGATGTCGCGGAGATATTTATAGATATGGGCACCTATCCGAACGGATCCTACTATTGCTCATATTGCCTCGATAAAGCCGTCTAGCTTGGGCTCGGTCCCGCAAGCAACGACGACATGGACCGTCTGGTCGACCTGACGCTGCGCGCCTTTATGGAAGATTCCCGAGCGATCGTCAAGGAGGCGAGCCCCGGGATGGCATCCACCTGCAATTGCCGCTGGTAAGTGGGACGTGCACGAGACGAGGCGCTCGATTATATCGAACTGGAAGCGCCGATAAGCTGGAACAGCTACCACTTTCCGGTGATGACGCGCTACTTACGGCAGACCGGCAAGCCAGCCAGCGGCATGACCACATGTTCCCGAAGAACTGGGGCTTCTTCGGGAGCCTGAACAAATAGACGCAGCTGGCGTTCGAATGCGCGACAATCATGGCGACGCTCGGCAGCTGCTGTATCGGGGAGCAGCTGCATCCGTAGGGCCGTTGGAGGTCGGCGTTTATGAGCTAATCGACCGGGTCTACTGGGCCGTTGAAGAGCTGGAGCCGTGGACACTCGGCGGCGCTTCGAGCATCCCGTATATCGGCGTGGTCGCCGATGATCGCCGGCTAAGCCGCCCGGGTCTACCTGGCGCCGGGTATGCAGGAGGTCTCCTATACACTGGACGGCACCGGCGCCCTGTCGGCGGTTGAACCAGAGCTGCACATCCACCAGATACTGGTGGTCGAGTTCGCCTACCGGTGCCATTCCCTCTCGCAAGCCGTTTTCGTCCCGAAATGATTCGGGGTGGAAACGGCTTCTTGCTTTCAGGCTGGCAATTATACAAGAGGATCGGTCGAAAAGTGCAGGATCGCGATCAATCTCATCGCAAATTGTGCAATGGCGGCCCCATTTAGGGTTGAATTTGGCCCCCATTTCTGCAATAGGCCCGACACCGCTGCGCCGGCAGACCCTCGAATGGTCAACGGGCTTTTTCCACCGTCCAAAAAAGGAGAACGCCGCATATGCGGCGAATGCTGCATACACATGTCCGCATTCGATCTGCCAAGGAGGTCATTGCCATGCCACTTTTCAGAAAGCTGTGGAACCGGCTCACATCCAAGCTGTTCTACAAGATTCTCGTCGTCTACTCCCTGCTCACCGTCATCCCGCTGATTATCATTATAGGCCTGTTCTACATCCGGACCACGTCCATCATGGAAGAGAAGATCAAGACGACGAGCAGCCAGACGCTGGTGGAGACGGCAGACAAGATCGACGGCATCCTAAAGCTCGTGGAGCAGCTGGCCCTTCGGCTTGGCAACCTATATTCCGCCAGCAGGCTGCTGAACAATGCGGATGACCCCGACATATATCCTCTTACCCCTGCAGATCGTACCGATCTGGAGCTGGCACTGATGGACGAGCTGCGGACTGAGTTGGCGTCTGAAATGATGATTGACGAGGTGTACCTATTCACCTTGGACGGCTATACGTATGCACTGGAGGGAGCAAAGCCGGTGATGAGCTTCCCCGCCATTACGTATATCGCGAACCTACAGGAGATGGATAAGCTGGGCTGGGCGTTCTTTACCGATCAGCGACGGGTCACATCGGCCATGAAAGTTGTCAACCGGACGACGGAGCAAACAATCGGCTACATCGCGATCATGCTGAAGCCCCAAGCGCTGCAGGAGACGTACGCCTCCTACACGAACGGAGCGTTCTACATCACGAACTCCAATAATCTCATTCTGTCCGCCCGGGATACGAAGCTGATCGACAGCCGCCTAGAGCTGGCCGGGAAGGATCAAGAGATGGTGGTGAATCGGCGGAGCTCGTACTATACGGGCTTTACCTATACAAGCTTCCTGCCAAAGAAGGACCTTAACCGCGAGATCACGGATTTGGCTTACTATGCGGTAGGGATTACGCTGGTTGCGTGGTTTATCGTGTTCATCCTAACGTTCCTCATCCTCAGGCATATTACAAAACCGCTTATGAAGCTGAGCGGGTTGATGCGTCGGGCGGAGCGGGAAGAGTTCTACCAGATCGGCGGCATCACGACGAACGACGAGATCGCACAGCTATGCACCAGTTTCAACCGGCTTATGGAGAAGATCAAATATCTGATCCAGAAAGTCTACAAGACGGAGCTTCTGAAACGGGAGGCCGATCTCAAGGTGGTGAAAATGCATCTTAACCCTCATTTTCTCTACAATACACTGGAATCGGTCAGTATTATGGCGAAAGGGCCTGAGGCCGCGGAAATTCCCAATATGGTCGATTTGTTATCGAAAATCCTCCGTTCCTCGATCATGCCCAAGCAGGATCTGGTGCCGCTTGAAACGGAGCTCGGTTTGGCTACGGCCTTTCTGCAGCTGCATAAATACCGTTACAAGGATAAGCTGAATTGGTCGATAGAGATCGAGCAGGGGCTGGAGGCGCTGAAAGTTCCAAAGCTGATTCTGCAGCCGATCGTCGAAAACGCCATCAAGCATGGCGTCGACCAGTTAACGGAACGGCAGGGCCGGGTCGCCATTAGGGCGTACGAGCATCAATTCGACCTAATGCTGGAGGTTCAGGACAACGGCCCCGGCTTCTCGGTCTCGCGGCGCGCCGCGTCGAGGGGGCTCGGCACAGGTATCGAAAATGTGGAATCGCGGCTGCACCTGCTTTACGGCGGCAAATACGGGATCACCGTGAAGAACAGCGAGGGCGGGGAATTCGGAGCGGTTGTGCAGATCCGTCTGCCCATCATCCTGCAAGAGAGGGGAGAATGACGATTATGAGAATTCTGATCGTTGACGACGAGGCGTTGATCCGCGACCATCTAGGAGGGCTTCTGGAATGGGAGGCCGTCCATTGTACGGTCGTTGGCAAGGCCTCGAACGGACTTGAGGCGCTGGAGATGATCCAGAAGACCGGCCCGACGCTCGTGATCACCGATATCCGGATGCCCGCCATGAACGGGCTGGAGTTGGCCGAGCACCTCCGAGCAGACCATCCGCACATTCATGTGATGTTCATCTCCGCATACCACGACTTCGAGTACGCAAAGCAGGCGATGAAGCTCGGCGTCTGCGATTTCATCACGAAACCGATCCGCATTCCCGAGCTGCTGGAATCGGTGGAGCTGCTGCAGCAGGGTGTTCTGCGAATGAACGAGGACGATCGGCTGGAGCAGGAGAAGCTAATGGCGCTGTTGTTAGCGTGCGAAGGAGAGCCGGACGAAGCCGCCGTGTTGATCCGCAGGCGGCAGGTCGAAGACCGGCAGATCCAGGTCGCGCTGGTGGAGATCGACAACGCCGAGCTGCTGTATCTCTCGGATAGGCCCTTGTCCCTGATGGTTCTGCGAGAGATCGTTGACCACCGGCTGAAGGACCAGCCCCGTCTGTATTGGACGTACCTTGACCGCAATGGCATCATCGCCGTCTTCTTCGAGCCGGACGGATCGGAGTTCGGGACGGGTTCCGAGCCGCTTGCGATCGCAGGCGGACTGGTCACCGATGTTAAGGAGATAACCGGGCACAGCGTGTCGGTCGGTATCAGCCGCCGGCTGCCATCGGTGCTGGCGATACGCGAGGGGCTGTGGCAGAGCAGGCAATGCCTGGAATACCGGATGCTACTCGGCAAGGGATCGATCATCTCCTTCGATGCACTGGCCCAGTTGGAGCAAGGACGGGTGTCGCGGGAGGAGAAGGCGATCGTCGAGTTGATCGGCCATGTCCGGCTCGCCGACCAGGCGCAGATCGCCGCATCGCTGCGCGGCATTTATCGCGAGATGCTGGCATCCGGCATGAATAAGAACGTGATTCAGCAATATGCCGCCGAGATCCTTAGTCGTACAGACGCGTTGTTCGAGGAGTTGCATTTCCCCGTCGATCAGGAGCGCCGCATCCAAGCGCAGAAGTCGCTGTTCGGGTACAGCATCCTGGCTGATCTGCTTCAATTCCTGTCCGATTACCTCGGCAAAGCGGCCGAGTCTATCGCTGCCCGCTCCCACCCGGAGCAGCCGACGGTGGTCAAGCGGGTGTTCGATTACCTCGACAAACACTGTACGGAGGAGATTTCGCTGCTGTCACTGTCCAGGCACCTGCACATCAACCACTCCTATCTGTCGCGCCTAATCAAGAAGGAGACCGGCGTCAACTTCCGCGATCTGCTCTGGAAATATCGGATCGACAAGGCCAAGGAGCTGATGCGACGCGGTGAGGGCAAGACATTCGAGATTGCCTACGAAGTCGGGTTCAAGGATCCGTCCCACTTCAGCCAGGTGTTCAAGCGTACAGTGGGTGTAAGCCCTTCGGGATACCGTGATTCGCTTACGCCGGAGCAGCAACAAGTCAATTCCAGCACAGATAGGTAAACTGCCCACCTTCATCGGGTCGTCTGCCCCCTGTACAATAGAACTATCACCGATGAGGGGCACAATACCATAACCAACAAGGAGAGTGCTGACATTGAAAAAGAGAATAGCGGCCATTATAAGCGTTATCGCGGTTCTGTCGCTCGTGCTTCTCGGCTGCTCGAACAACGGGGGGAATGACGGAAGCTCTTCCACGAACAGCGGTGCCGATAACGCCGGCAAGGTAGACGACAACGGGAGCAAGGCCAGCCAGAAGATCACCATCCGTTTCGATCCGCAGGGGCATCTGCCGAAGAAGCCGGACGCTCAGGATCCGACCGAGAAGAAAGTACTCGATGAACTGAATAAGGAATATATGGACACGCACCCGAACGTGTCGATCGAGCTTGTTAAGGTGCCCGCGAACCAGGACCGCAACGCTTGGCTGCAAGCCCGGATGATGGCGAAGGATGCGCCTGATGTGTTCTGGCTCAACTTTGAAGAAACCTGGAACAACTACAAGAAGGGCTGGTTTCTCCCGCTCGACGAGTATCTAGAAATGCCGAATCCGTATAACGACAACCAGATCTGGAAAGATACGTTTGTGCCGGGCATTCTCGATTCTGTGCGTGCGCCGGACGGTAAGCTTTACGACATTCCCGCGGACGGCGTGGGCGTGGCGATTTTCTATAACAAAAAGATCTTTGATCAACTGAACCTTCAGCAGCCCAAGACCTGGTCCGATTTCATGGACATTTCCGCGAAAATCCAGCAGAACGGCGTCATCCCCTTCGCCTTCAACATGGTGAATAAAGGCTGCTGCGATGCGCAGTGGTCGGACGCGCTGATCCACAATCAGTTCCTAATCGGTAAGATTGATGAGCTGGACACGGACAAGAACAATCGCGTCGATCCAGTGGAGATCGCCAAGGCGACGCAGGCCGGCATGCTGCCGAACGTGGAAGTGCTGAAGCAGGAATTCACGCTGATGAAGGAATGGTCCAAATACTGGCCGAGGGGCTTCGCTGCCAAGTACGACAAGAACGAGATGTTCGCGTCCGGAAAGGCGGCCATGATGTTCGGCGGTAGCTGGACGATCTCGGAGCTCAATGCGATGAAAGTACCGTTCGAATTCGGTTCGTTCAACTTCCCGACGATCACCGAGGGAACAGCTTCGCTATCGACAGAGACCGGCGCTAAGATTTACGGGCCGTGGGGGCCTGGACAGTGGATCGTGCCGGGCTACCTGAAGCAGGACGATCCGGACAAGATCAAGGCCATCATCGACTATCTGATGTTCCTAAGCAAGCCGTCCAACATTTCCGCACTCGATAAGGAGACAGAATCTGAGCCAAACATCATCGGCGCCGAAGCGCCGACCGGCCATGAAGTGTTCCAGGAAGACATTCCACTCATCGTCATCCAGCATTACCAGGCGTTCCTTGGAAAAGCCTTCTCCGACAAGTTCGAAAGCGCACTGTCGCTTTATCTATCAGATAAGCTGAACCTTGACCAGTTCATTACACAGGTGCAGCAGTTCTATAAACAAGGCGCCGCGGAGACACTAACACAGCAGGGACAGTGATAGGACCTCACTCCTATCGGATGTAACAACATGGGGAAAGGGGAATCCCTTTCCCCATGTTTGTTAAATGCAGGTTTTACGATAGCAATGGTGAATGATGCCGTTAGAGAGCGAGCCATTGCACACACGTTCTGTAATGGAGCCGTTTGAGTCACTTTTACAAGGAGGTTGCACGATGCTGAAGAGCGCCGATTTGCCTACCGAAATGTCATCGTCGTCCTCGCCCGCCGTTCGCAAGCACAGCACGAGAAGCACCATTATCGCCTATCTGTTTCTGCTCCCGACGATCATCATGATTCTTGTCTTCAACTACTATCCGGCTATTGTAGCTTTCGTCTATTCGTTTACCGATTGGAATGGCTTCACCAGGCCGTCCTTCGTTGGAATCCGAAACTTCACAGAGATGTTCACGACGGAAGTGTTCTCGCAGGCCTATTGGAACCTGCTGTGGATGTCACTGGTGCGGGTCGCAATTTCCATCACGATCCCGCTGCTGGTCGCTTTTCTCATCTACAAGGTCAAGAGTCCCCGCCTGCAGAATCTGTACCGGCTCCTGTTCGTGTTCCCACTTGTCATCCCGATGATGGTCATCCTGCTCCTGTGGCAATTCATCATGAATCCTGACGTTGGCCTCTTCAACGCAGTGCTTACCGCGTTCGGCATGCCGGCGGACAATCTGCCGCTGTGGCTCGGCAGTCCAGATACGGCACTTATGTCACTCATGCTGATTGGCTTCCCCTGGGTGGACGGTGTGGCAATGCTGATCTTCCTGGCCGGCTTCCAGAGTATTCCAAGGTCGATTGTCGAAGCGGCGACCATGGACGGCGCTACCGGTTTCCGTAAGCTGATCTCCATCGAGATTCCTCTCGTGTTATCCCAAGTGAAGCTGATCCTGATCTTGACGATTATCGGCACGCTACAGGGCTTTCAGACTCAGCTCGTACTGACAGGCGGCGGACCCGGCTATTCAACGACCGTGCCCGGCCTCATCATGTACCAGGAAGCAATGAGCAATAACCGGCTCGGCTTCGCCTGTTCGGTCGGAGTTATTCTGTTCATCCTGATATTCGCGCTTACGCTACTGAACAACAAATATCTGAAATCCTCCACGGAATACGGCGCCGATTAACGGCAGAGAGGAGATACCGATGACTCATATCTATCGCTTGCGTACCGTGTTGACGCACGGAGGCATCCTGTTTTTCGGCCTGCTGACCATGATCCCTTTCCTGATGCTCATCAACCTGTCGTTTAAGGACCTGTCCCAGTTCAATCTGCTGCGGTGGACCATCTCGTTCCCATTCCACGCCGAAAATTACGTATCGGCCTGGGGCGTCATCCGTCATTATATCGCGAACAGCTTCATCGTTAGCGGTGTGACAGTCGTCGCGGTTCTGACGGTCTCCTGCCTAGCGGCATATCCGATGGCGCGAATGAAGTTCTTCCTTAAGGAGAAGATCTATTTCCTCATCATCGCGCTGCTCATGGTCCCGTTTACGTTGACGCTAATTCCCCTGTTCAGTCTTGTGGTCAAGTTCCATATACTGGACAGCTGGCTCGGACTGTGGGGTCCCTATATCGCCGGCGGGCAGGTGTTCTGCATCTTCGTGCTGCGTTCCTTTTTCTCGTCGCTACCCGAAGAAATGTTCGAGGCGGCCCGTGTCGATGGAGCGGATGAGTTCCGCATCTTATTATCCATCGTGCTGCCGCTTTCCAAGGCGATCATCGCTACACTTGGCGTGCTCAACATCCTGGGCACCTGGAATGATTACATCTGGCCGCTCATGGTTATCAGCGACGAGAGTAAAATGCCGCTGACACTTGGCCTGACGACCTTCCAGCAGATGTTCACAACGAACTGGGGCCCGCTGTTCGCAGGCTACGTATTGGCGTCGATTCCTTTGATCTTGCTGTTCGTATTCGCAAGCAAACAGTTTGTCGAGGGCCTCGGCTCCGGCGCGATCAAAATGTGATGATAGGAGCGTGAGGAAAGGATGAGCTCACATTGGACAGTTTTGGGTGTACAGCGCTGCATCGAACGGATGACGGGCGGCTTCGGCCGTGACGAAGGACTACACTTCGGCGACCCGCGCCGCGAGGTTCGCAAGGCGCTTATTTGCTGGATGGCCGACGAGGAAGCGATCGCAGCGGCTGCTGCGTTCGGCGCCGACGTCATCGTGACACATGAATCACTGTTCTACCCTTACGATATCGTGGTGAACGGAGGCGTACCTGACTTTATGGCTTGGCGCACGAACGCGCGGCGCATTGAGCGGCTTGCAGCTGCGGGTCTGTCAGTCATCCGCGCTCACGGTAGCGTCGACAAACTGTGCATCTTCGACGATTTCGCGGAGGCGCTCGGCCTTGGCGATCCGGTCGTAGAAGAGTCCGACTACGTCAGCGTCTACGAGGTACGGGAAATGACCTACGGTACGATGATCGAGCGTGTGAAAGCCGCGCTGAAGCTGGACCGTCTGCGGGTAACTGACGGAGACCGGAGCCGCCCAGTCAGCCGTATCGGCCTGCCGTGGGGCGGTATGGGACTGTTCGTAAACGTAGGTTATATGGAACGGCTCATCCGGCACGGCTGCGATCTGTTTATTGCAGGCGAGACGGATAATTACGGGTTCCGTTTCGCGCTCGGTGCGGGGATCGATATGATCGAGACCAGCCACGAGATCAGCGAGAATCCGGGATTGCGGCGGTTCGCACAGCTGCTCGCAGATGAGCTGGAAGGCATTGAAGTGCGGTTTCATGAGAACCGCATCGCCTACACGATCGTATAGCGGGATGTCCGAGCCGGCGGTAGATACTTATTCTCTACTTATTCTCTTGAAGAGGTGACGTGAATGAAGGCATTGCAGATCAGCGGAGTGAATGCATATGCGATTGTAGACCGGGAGGTACCGGTGCCGCTCGACGACCAGGTACTGGTAGAGATCAAGCTGGTTTCAACCTGTCCCCGCTGGGACATAAACATGATGGAGGGGCGGGATATGTTCAATTACGCGATGCCGCCGGATTACCCGCTGCCGCCGGGTTTTCCTGGTCATGAGATGGCCGGGGTTGTGAAGGCGGTTGGCCGCAGTGTGAGCCGCTTCGCCGTCGCTGATCGGGTGGCGGCGCTGGAGCATGTCGCGGGATCGGGGGCGTATGCACAGTACCTATGCTACCGCGAGGAGGATCTGTTAAAGCTACCAGACGATATCAGCTTCCGCCAAGCCGTGTCGGTGGAGCTGCTCAAGTGCGTCACGATAGGACTGCTGCAGTTCGGCGATATGCGCGGCAAGTCCGTGCTTGTGTCGGGGCTCGGGCCAGCGGGCATGCTCGCCGTTCAGGCTGCCCGGCTGTGGGGAGCCTCGCGGGTGCTTGGAGTGGATGTTAACGCCGAGCGGATCCAGCATGTACGGGAGCTTGGACTCAGTGAAGTCTGCCACGTTGACGAACTCGGGGAACGGCGGTTCGACCTGGGGTACGACTGTGTCGGGGCGGCCTCTTCCGTCCAGAATGTGATTTACCATACCGACGAGCATGTCGTCATTTTCGGAGTGCTCAAGGGCGATCTCATCTACCCGGGGCATGCTTGGCTAAAAGGACTGAAACTGGAATCGTACAAGTACCGCAAGGTTGGGCCGCGTGATCATGTCCTGCTCCTGGATCTGATCAGCAGTAAGGGATTAAATGCGGAATGCTTGCAGACGCATCACGGCTCCTTCACCAACTATAAGGAAGCGGTTGGATGGCTAGCGAGGCAGGAAGCGGTGAAGGTGTATTTTGAACCGGAGACGGATTTCGAGGTGTGAAGGGGAAAAAGTAATGAAGGGCAGAGGCGTTGTATTTACGAAAAAGGGCATCGTCCGGTATCAGGACGTGGAGGTGCCGGAGCCAGGTGATGAGGATATTGTGATAGAGGTCGAGCATTCCTGGATCAGCATTGGCACGGAATCGTCGTTCCTGAAGGGTGAGCGGATAACCGGAGAGCAGCCTTACCGCGAAGGCGATACGCTGCCCTTCCCTCAGATAAACGGCTACCAGAAGGTTGGCATCGTGACACACATCGGCAGCGCCGTCGCCGATATCGCGGTTGGTGAGCGAGTCTTCGCGACAACGAGTCGGGTAAACGGCATGGCGTTCGCGAGCGGCGGGCATGTCAGCCCGGCAGTCACCCACGCAAGCCAGGTGTGGAAGCTGCCTGGTAGAGGTGGCGATGGCGTCGATGCGGGACTCGCATACGCCGGCATGGTGCTGACGCAGGTCGGCTACAACTGCGGGATTCGTCCGCAGGTAGCGCCGGGAGATGCTGCAGTCGTCATTGGCGATGGGCTGGTGGGGCAGTGGGCTGCGCAAACGCTGCTGCACCGCGGGGTTCGCGTCGCCGTGCTCGGCCGGCATGACGAGCGCCTATCGCGACTGCCGGCAGGCGTGGAGCGGATCAATGCGAAGACGGTGGGTGCGCCTGGGGAGCGTCTGCACGAGAGCATGACTAACGGCGGCAGAGGCGGGGGGATCGCCGTCGTTATTGATACGGTGGGCTCGATACCGACATTCTATGAGCTGCTCCCGCTCCTGCAGCATAACAGCCATCTCGTCTCGGCAGGGTTCTTGGGATCGGCGGGGCTTATCGATATCCAGACACTGCGGGAGAAGGAGATCACGCTGCACTGCCCGTCCGGCTGGGACCGCCCCCGGATGGACGAGACGCTGTGTGGTATCGCTGAGGGTTGGCTGCAGACGACGCCGCTTATTACGCACCGTTATCCGATCGCAGAAGCGGAGGAGGCATGGCGTGTCATACTGGATCCCACACAGCCTTGCCTGGGTGTTATCCTGGATTGGATGGTTTGAATCCGTTTGTATACATGTTCATTTCCGCCTAATGTTTACCTCCAGAGGAGGAAACTATTTTCCTTTTTAAGAAGAAACGAAAAGGAGCTTCATAAGCAGCTCCTTTGTAAATAAGAAGATATATAAGAGTGCTATAAATCCTCCAAACCACTTCCCCATGACTCGCAGCGAAATTTGTATCAGATTTAGACCTGGGTGTAATTTGGATAAGTATAGCCAAATAGCGGCAAGAGTAATACCGTAAAGAGTCGCCAAGATTTCCATAAGCCAGCCATATTGCTTACCCTCAGAAATGAGCCCTGAAGGCAACAGCAAAAATAGTCGTTTAGAATCCAATTCTGACGGGCTTTGCCGGGCATGTGTAGTTACGAGCGTATACGCTCCTTATCCTGCCTTAATACGATCTCGCTCTCACCTTCGAGAATGCGTTCCGGCAGTGCCCGCAAACGAATCAGCAGCTCATCAATTGCAAACCCGATATTTGCCCAAATTCCGTCTTCACCGGCGATTTTCCTTGCGTGAACTTGAAGCCAAAATGGACCGCTGTTCGCATCCGATCGCAACAAGGCCGAATTTGGTTTTTCTTACGCTGGCTTGGAATTGCTACTCGATTCATGATCCGAAGGGGACGGACTATTGCACATAATAAAACATTTGATACATATGTCCTTATTATCAAACCGCTGCCGGAAGCATTAACCCCCTTTTAATATATAAATTAGACCCACAGCCCTGTTTGCTGTGGGTCTCTTTCTGTTCTCCTTTGCATCTTCACAAAATCGAAAGTTTTGTGAAAGACAACTTTCAACAGATTATTTGATTTCTAGCTCTTATACTGATGATTATCGTGAATTTATAAGGAGAGAGAAAAATGGATCAGATCAAAGGAGAGATTGAAAGATTACGATCACACCTTGTTGATTTTGGGATGCAATGTGGTGATTTATATCGAGAAGAGGTCGTACATCTTAGCCAAAAGCTGGACGAATTGATCATTAGTTATTATAGATTAACGATGACCAAAGATTTGGATGCTAAAATAGCTTAGAAAACTAGCATACCAAAAATTTGGGATACAAATTTACTAATGCGTACATGCTCACAAAACACCTACCTTTGGTGTAAATGTCTACGAAAGAAACAGTTCCATACGCATAAAAAGGGCCCTACCAACGATTGAAGACAGCTGCCAAGGGCCCTTCGTAGTCATTATTGGTTATGCCTGAGGCAAGTTACGGATAGAGCACCGGCCATGAATCGCCCGTGTACAGATCCCCATCTTTACCGTTCAGGATCCGTGCGTTGAAATGCTGGCCGCCTTTAGGATTGAACCGATAACGCGTATTTCCCGTCATCAGATGGACCGCCATAGAGCGGCGCGGCTTTTCTGTCACATTGGCACCGCTACCATGGATTGTCAGAGCATGGTGGAAGCTCGCCTGTCCTGCCTTCATAATCAGCGGCACCGTCGTGAACACTTCATTTTCCGGCACCTCCATCTCCGCCTGCTGCTTCTCGAGGTTCTGTTCGAAAAAGTTGTTGACGTTCACGAGCCCCCACTGATTGCTTCGAGGAACAACCTGCATGCAGCCGTTGGAAAGGTCCACGTCAGTGAAAGCGACCCAGGCCGTTATCAGCGTCGGTTCCATGCAGTTTTGCCAATAGACGTAATCCTGGTGCCAGCCGACGTTGGCGGTTTCCTTGCCGGTCCCCCTACCGGGTTTATAAAGCAGCTGGTCGTGCCACAGTCGGATGACGTCGACTTTCATCAGTTTAGCGGCAATGGCGCCGAGGGTCGGATCGGTCGCCACTGAACGCAGCGTCAAATCCGACCAGTGCGAGTTGTCGGTTTTACGGAGTGCGCGCGGGTTGTCGACACCTTCAAGCCAGTTGCAGATCGGCTCCGCCCCAGTTTCATACTCCTCACGATATATTTTTTCCTGATGCTCAATAATTCGCTCCAACTGCTCATCCGAAAAAATTTTTGGCGACACCCAGTACCCGCTCATTTCGAAGAACCGGATGTCCTCCTCTTTTGGTAGACATTGGGTTTGCGGTAAATTGCTCAAAGCCATGATCCCTCTCCCTTCCACAAAAACAAGAATAAGTTTATCCCACGTCTTCAGTATAAAATGAACCCCGATTCAGGTCTTTACCTGTACTTTCCGAAATTTTAAAGATTTTGATCATGCCTTGATGCCGGTCAGCACGACGCCTTCGACAAACTTCCTCTGGGCGAGGAAAAAGAAAGCGATGACCGGAATGACCATTATGGCCGTCGCTGCCATCATCATGCCGATTTCCCCCTGAGATTGGGAGGCCTGCTGCTGGAATATCCGCAAACCGAGGGAAAGCGTGAATTTGGACTGGTCGTTCAGGTAAATCAGTGGGCCAATGAAATCGTTCCACGCCCCCATAAATTGAAAGATGGCTATCGTTGTAAGTACCGGGTTGATTAAAGGCAGCATGATATGGGTATAGATCCGCATATAGCCCGCCCCGTCGATAAACGCGCTTTCTTCCAAATCCTTCGGAATCGACATCAGGAACTGACGTACGAGGAAGATGTAGAACGCACCTCCACCGAACCAGGCAGGTACCCAGAGCGGCAAAAAGGTATTGACCCAGCCCATCTTGCTGAACAACAAATACAACGGGATCAGGGTTACCTGGCTTGGGAGCATCAGCGTCCCAAGGACGATCAGGAAGAAGAAGTCCCTTCCAGGCCAGCGCAGTCTAGCGAAAGAATAACCCACCAGTGGAGAGGTTAAGAGTACGCCTGCAACGCTCAAAACGACGATTAGGACCGTGTTTTTAAGAAAAAGAAAATAGGGAAAGTAAATCCAAAGATTCTCGTAATTTTTCCACAGGAATGGTTGCGGGATCAATTCCGGAGGCACTTTGAAAATCTGTAGATCGGTCTTTAGGGAGGTGGATAACAGCCACAGCAACGGAAATATAAAAAAGATGCTGAAAACAAACAGGATGATATGCCGAGAGATAGTACTTAATGATAATCTGGCCGGTGCTTTGATCGGTTCGACGATCATCCGGGTTTGAGCCTTTGGCTTTGCCATGCGATTCCCCTCCCGTTACAGTTGGTCGTAATTTACCCACCGTTTCGATAGCTTGAAGCTGATCCATGTCAGGAACATGATGATGACAAATAACACCCAAGCGAGAGCGGACGCATAGCCCATTTTCCAAAACCGGAAGGCGTTATTGTATAAATACAGCACATAAAAGAGGGTAGAATCGTTGGGTCCGCCGCCTGTTATAATGAACGATTGGGTAAAGACTTGGAAGCTCCCGATCATCCCGATAATCATCTGAAAAAATAGGGTTGGGCTAAGGAGAGGAAGGGTCACTTTGAAAAATTTCTGGATGGTTCCCGCCCCGTCAATCTCAGCGGCTTCATAATAAACCTTTGGGATGCTTTTCAAGCCTGCGAGGTATATGATCATCCCGCTTCCCGCCCCCCAAAGGGACATCAGGATCAATGAATTTTTGGCCCAGAAGGGGTCGGATAACCATCCGGGTGCTGGCAGGCCGAAGAAATGCACGACATTCGTTAGAATGCCGTAGTTCGGGTCGAAGATCCACGCCCATAAAATGGATGCCGCGACCACCGGCACGATAGAAGGAATATAATACATGGTCCTGTATAGGGCAATGCCCTTGATTTCCGCATTCAGTAGAAGGGCGATGGCCAATCCGATGACAATTGTCAGCGGGACGCTGAAAATGACATAGTAAAGCGTATTATAAAGGGACCTCCAGAACAGCATGTCGTGAAACAGGGCCTTATAGTTGGCGAATCCGACCCATTTAGGGGGCTGCAGAATATCATAGTCCATGAAGCTGTATTTCAAGGAAGAGAAGATCGGGAACAGGACGAACACAATCAGTCCGATAAACCAGGGTGAGGCGAACCAATAGCCGACTATCGCTTCCCTTCGCGACAATCGGTAGGTTTTATTCGATTGAGCCATAATGCGCTCCTTTCCGCAGATAGATTAGAGGATAGGATAAGAGAGCTCATATCCTATCCTCTCGAAACGATTTAATTTAACGAGGTGTTGCTGGACCAGAACTTGTCGAGCTCTGCCTGCACTTTTTTGGTGGCTGCGTCCAAGATGTCCTGCGGATTACCTTTGTGATAAATCGCTTCATCGATCGCCCTGGCATGTTCCGACCACAACAGCTGTCCGACCGGGGAAACCGGCAGACTGATTGAATTTTTCATCGCGTCGGCGGAAAAGTTGATTGCGTTCTTGACGTTGGTGTTATCCAACGGCTCAATGTAAGTTTTAGTCAGATATTGATTCAAGTCGATATTGGCAGTCCAGGCCGGAATGTAGGTCCTATTCTGCGATTTGTTATATTTCGCCGCGCCCTCCGCCTGAAATTTCGGTCCTTCCGTCGTCAGCCATTTCGTTACTTCGAAAGCTTCCTGCGGATGTTTCGTGCCCTTCGGAACGCCCCATGCCCAGCCGCCGCTCCATGTCTTGAAATCACCGCCGGTCGGTGTAGGAGGCATAGCCACACCGAAATTCAGATTGGGGGCAAATCGCAGCAGGTCGGTCAAAGCCCAGTTGCCGTTGATAACCATGGCCACCTTTCCTGAAAGGAATGGATCATTCGCGCCTGATTGGAACGAAGAGGAATATGCGTTGAGCTTTTGCGCCCCGCCGAGAATATCGTAGCCTTTGACCATGAATTCGAGAGCTTCTACATTCTCGGGTGAGTTCAGTAGCACTTTCTTGCCTTCGTCATCGAGGAACTTCCCGTTGTTCTGGATGGCGTACAGGTAGAGCCAGCTGTTTCCGAAGTTCGGGATGAAGCCGATCTGTTCGTAGGAGTCGCCGTTCATGACGGTAAGTTTTTTGGAATAATCGAGCAGTTCGTCCCACGTTTTGGGCGGTGTGTTAGGATCAAGTCCCGCTTGCTTGAACATATCCTTGTTATAGTATAGAATCCGGTCGTCCATGCCGCCGGGCAGCCCCCAGACATGCCCTTTGAACGACATTTGCTTTACGGTATATTCATAGAATTTCGAGAGGTCGAGGTCCGACGACTTTATCATATCGTCCAAAGGCATCAGGATTCCTCTTGAAGCCACCTCCATGATAAATGGCCCATTCAGGTTGACGACGTCAGGCGGAGAACCGGCGGCAATGGCCGCGGTCAGTTTGCTCAGGTCCTGGGTGTCGTAACCGGCAGAACCCGGCATGGCCTGGGTTACCAATTCAATATTGGGATGTGACTTGTTGAATTCGTCGATCATGTCCTTGTTGCCGCTTCCGATGGCCATGGGATCGAGTCCCCATACAACGACCTTGACTTTTCCGCCTTTTGCCACTGAATCGCTGCTGGTCATTGTCTTCGTACCACTGCAGCCGATGACAAAGACGACCAGTGCCACTGTAAGAACCAGCATCACAAAAGATTTCTTTTTTACCATACAGCCCCTCCCTTACTATTGAAACCGTTTTCTTTTCATTTTAATTATATAACGGTTGGGCGGAAAACTGTTTTTAGTATTTGACCCTTAATTTAAATAATTTGATCATTTTCCTTATCCGAGAATGCAAACTCTTTTCAACTGTAGCTTCGTGCTCTATCATTGAAGCATCACTCCGAGAAGGAGGGGTTGGGATGGACGAGGAGAAGCCCCAGAAGCATATAACGCCTTTGAACTCCAGAATAGTGGAATCGGATTCGGAAATGCGGTTTGAACTTCCATTCACCAATCTAGACAATATGTTTTACATCGGGGTGAACGCAACCGTAAATTGGACAACTAATTTCCATTTTCACGACCATTTCGAACTTTGCTACCTGGATCAGGGACCGCTGTCATATTCCATTGACAAATCCCTGTACCACGTGGATCAAGGGGAATTGTTCATAACGAAGCCGGGGGAGAGGCATTACGGGCTGGCGGGCGGGAATTCGAATTTCCGGCTGTATTATATGGGATTCAAGCTGGACCAGATGCGCGGTATGGAAGCTGAATATTACAACATCGGGGTCAACCGAATCGTGAAGGACGCCGAAGGGCAGATCAAACGGCTGTTTGACTTGATCATCGGCGAAGTACGCAACAGGCGGCAGGTCAGCACGGAAATGGTACATGGACTGTTCCTGCAGCTACTGGCGACCGTGCTGCGGCTGTATCTCGACCGAACGCAACTGGGTAGCAATAAACCGAAAATGCTCGTGTCGCACATCATCAAGCTGATGGACTACTTGCATGAGGAAATCCGTTATGACCACAGCATTGAGGAGATCGCGGATAAAATCCACATCAGCCGCTCTCACTTAGCCCGGGAATTCAAAGCGGCCACCGGCAGAACTATCGGGGATTACATGCGAAATTTATGTCTCGACAAGGCCAAATACGAGTTGCGCGAGACTGACAAGTCGATATCGTCGATCGGGGAAGAGCTTCGTTTCTCCTCCATCCATACGTTCAGCATTTTTTTCAAGCACTGTACAGGATTTTCTCCACTGGAATACCGCAAGCATTCGCGATTATAAAGTTGGGAGTCGGTGAATGCCTTGCAGCAGTTAACTGACTAACTAGGGTGAAAGTGTGAGTGGGGCGAAAAAGCAGGTTTTCAAAAATAGGTGATATTGATTATTTTAAGTGATATTTCGGATTACAGAGGGACGGGATACGATAGCTAATGACGAAGCAATGGACTGCTAGTGTTATCAATGGAGGTACCGTAACAATAATGGTATGGTTTACAATTCGTACATTGAAGAAAATTAAGGAAGATCTAAGTAAGATCAAGTGATTGAAATGCCATTAGTTAAAACCGATCGAGGTAAGGTTATTACTATTAAGTTATAAGCAAACAAAAAAGACCCGCTTTATTAGCGAGCCTTAACACCAGTACGTTTAGTTTTCATTTTAGCGATGGCTTCACTACCATCTTATCGCGTTTCGGATTAGGACCTGGCATCGATTGCTCAACATAATGTCCATTGGCGAACTGACGGGCGGCATCATCATTGTTTCTTCTTAGCAGCCTTGTATCCAGAGATAAATGCGCTCACATCCGAAGTATCAATCTTACCTGGTTCCGTACGTTCTACGTAGTGGCCATTATCTTTATCAGCCACACGATCAATGCGATTCCAATTCTTCTTTTCCACTAGAATCACCATCCCGCCATATTAGCGAGCCTTAACACCAGTACGCTCAGCTTTCATTTTAGCGAGGGCTGCACTAACCAACTTGTCGCGCTCAGGACTAGGACCTGGCTTCGACTGTTGAACATAATGTCCATTGGCAACCCGGCGGGCAACATCATCAAGATCTTCACGAGGATATTTATTGTTCTCCATAGTCATCACCTCTTAGGTTAAGTATAACATAACAAGCTCTTCTGCAATAGGTTCCTCTATGACCATAAGGCCACTACCATAATGCTTAGCACCCACAACCTGTGTATAATAAGACAGGAGCTTGGGCTTGGTTTTCGATTCTAAAGCAACAGCACCTTCATGACCAATTTCCATGCTGCGCTTACAAGCAAATGCAATAAGATGCAGGCCGACATATTTAAACGTCTTACCAAATCGATTATGAGGTGCACCCTCTAAGAGGAGAATAAACACGTGATCCTCTTTGCGTGCTAAGGCAATTGCTCCTTGTATCTCATCATTACCCGATACAACCATCTTATACACTTCAACACCAGGTCGTCCGAAGTAATCCGTCCAGTCGAACGCTTCATCCCAATCTTGCATCTGCTCCTTAACGTCATAAGGCTGCAGTGATAGAAAGGAGACAGGATAGTATTCCTTACTGTCTCTATGTAAAAGCAAAGATAGCACCTCCATGGAAGTTTCACTTCACCGATTATAGCATGACAATACCAAAAACAGCTGGAAATTATCACACCGCAAGGAGGGCGGATGGGTAGTTGCCGCAGCTGAGATAGGGTAATCAAGACTAAGAAATTTTTTTTATTTTGAATGAAAATCAACAATAAAGAATAACAGAGCCTTTTTATAAAGAAATAGCAGGGTAAACGTCCAGCGCGTCGGTTGGCTTTTGAGAAAGTTGACTACATTACCGACTTTTAGTATAACCCAGATCCTATACAGCTTTGTGTTATTGAAAATAATCAGCGCTTTGCCCTGCATGTGGAGAAAGTCGGAATTATGCATACAACGGACCATTCTACGCTGCGGATGAAGTTGAAGGCATATTGAAAGGTAATCCGAGGGACAAATCAGACTGGAGCTTAATCTTTTTTGTTTCAATGAGATGGCAATTTGATATAATTGACCATTATAGCATCTAGAGAACGAGGGACGATGGTGAAGCGACTAGCAAGAGCAGCTCCTCTTTAGTCGGAATAGAATATATTTGTTTTTGCCTATTAAAGGCGGGGGATTTCAGCTTATTATTATTATTAAAGTAAAGAGGTACTTTCAACGTATAACTGATGAAATACCGTGAACCTAAGAACCAACGGGAGCTTATGCGAACTATAAACGATATGTTCCGTACAATTCCAGAAACGAGCATAGGAGTAAAGAAATAATTGAAGAAAATACTCCTGTATCACTCCTCTTCTACATATATATTTTTCTTTTATATTGGATTTTTTCAACGGTATATGCTAATATCTATTTTTTAAAGTTTTCTTCCATAATTAATATAAAGACTATTACTATGACTCACATCTATATTGGTTATATATTTGCATATATTGGTTAATTCAAATAATTACTGATATTGGATCAACAATAGTAAAGATAAACAAATAAAGTATGATGGAAGCCGCTTAACTTATGGAGGATCACTGTGAACATCACTGAGGTTATCAAAGATGCGCACGGCAGCTGAAAAGAAGCGTATGGTCATACTGGAGCTCATCGATGATAGCAGCGCACAGGGTGTGGTTGAGGATGTAACTGAGGATCTCAGGGTGAAGCTATGGTATGATTCGGGTGTCGATTTCATCCCGATTAAGGAAATTGTAAACGTGTCTGTACTGCTTTCACTGCGCGAAAAAAATAACCATGTCGATGGGGGTTGGTAAGCTATGACGCAATTCTCAGTAGGACTATTTGATCGCTTGTTCGGGAAGAAAACTACGCTAGAAATACCTGACGGTAACGGAAATATTATTAAGCATAACGTCACAGTGAAATGGCTAGAAACAATGCAAAAACAGGGGAAAATATCAGTCGTTACGGATACCGGTGCTCCGATGGCAGATGAGGTAAAGCAACCTGCTTTAAATTCAATAAGTTCAGAAATGGCAGTGGGATACGTCTTCAAGGCAACTATGGAAGATCTGCCGTTAACATGGGAATATGTCAAAAGCGAAATCATAGGGTATGATGAAATTTTTAAGGAAGTACCGGAAGAATGGACTCAGTTTGAGTTCATATTGGCTTCGTTGGGACTCGATTTATTAGCGCTGTACAATCTGTTTCCGAAACAGCAAGCAAACGAAATACATGATCGGCTGTTAATGTTGGTCGGTCAGATGGAGGAAATAGGGGAGAACTCGGCAAGAGCAGTACACGATTATTACTTGGTGGCATCTGATGCAGTCAGTAAGTCAGAAAACCCAATGGAATATGCAGCTTCTTTCTTGTGTCACAGGCTTGATCTGACAGCGGACATTAGACCAATCGCCTTAACAGGAATTATGGCTGGTATAGGGCAATTTGTGGGGAAATGGAAAGCAATCAAAGAGAATTTTGAAGTAGCATAGAAAAGTATACATACAACAATAAGAAAGCCGCTAAGGTTTTATGCTAGGAGGTCAATGCAATCCGTCCTAGTCTGCCGCAGCTTTATGGTGTGCTATGCGTAACAAAGGCTGCCGTATATTTGCCGGCAACCTTGATCCTAAGGAACTACTCTTATATTTTGTTGTATAATAGTTCCATCGATATATGGGGGAGTTTTATTTGAAGAAGATTATTCTTGCACTTGTCTTTGTCATGATGTTTAGTTCATTCTCAATTGCATCAGCAACAAGCAAAATAACGGTTAAAATCGATGGCAGCTCTCAGACTTATGATCAACCACCAGAAGTGATTAATAGCAGTGTCATGGTTCCACTCAGGGGAATCTTCGAGACATTAGACGCAACACTTCAACTAGAAGGAAAGAAAATCACAGCGATCAAAGGTAATACTAAAATTGTTCTGGTTATTGGTCAAGGCACAGCAATCATTGACGGTAAACAAATTAAGCTTCAGCAGAAATCACTGGTTATAAATGGACGTACTCTTGTCCCTCTTCGCTTTGTTGCAGATGCTTTAGGAGCAGGGGTAAGATGGGAACAGACGACTAAAACAGTATTTATCACTACCAGAAAAGTGACAACAACCGTTAAAACGATCACGTTAAAATTTCCTGCTGACCGCTATCCATTAACAGCGGCACACATTGCAGAAGCCATCAAGAAAGGGGAATCCGCTATATGTACCATTGACCGAGAAGGTGCAGATGATAACCGTGATGAGTCGCTTAAGGGTGTAGCTACAAAAGATGGTTATGATCGGGATGAATGGCCTATGGCTATGTGTGCGGAAGGTGGAGAAGGTGCTGATATTGCCTATGTCCCATCGTCTGACAATCGCGGCGCTGGATCATGGGTTGGAAATCAATTGGAAGATTATCCGAATGGAACAAAAGTGTTATTTATGATATCTGAAACAGATAATGTACAGTCAGAAGATAGTAATACGGATGTTATATACGAAAGTTGTGCAGATGTAAGAGCAGCTGGAAAGGCTCCACTTCATACAGGCGATCCTGGGTATAGTTTTAAACTTGATCGGGATAAAGATGGCGTGGCTTGTGAAGTGTCATAATAAAGGTAAGAAAGCATCCCCATAAAAAAGAGCCGCAGTTGGTTGGAAACGGCTCTTTTTCGTTTTTCTATGTTTATTGAGCTATAGTGTTCCGTCGAAATACTGCCGTGACAATTTAATGATGAAATAAACGGATATTCGAATAGGCCATTACATTCCATATTCGTATGCTGCTTTTATAACTTGCTCATCACGCAACGCAGCTGGCAGAAAATGTTGAGTTTGTGTAAATATCCCTGCTTTTCTTCTAAATACTCCGCCGTTTCAGATGGATATAATGTAAGCGTAAACTAACTGGACGTCGCGCCGATGCCGGTATCGCCCGGCGTCGATCCGCTGACATCGTACATTCACAATTTTGCTGCGGCCAAGGCGACGAAACATCCGAAGGAAGCGTGGGCAGTGCTTGAGGCACTTTCGAGCCCCGGCTCGTACAAGGACGACGCTTCGGCGCGAGGTATTATTTTCCACCGCAGAAGCGTGTTGAACGACGACGCGAATGCTATACTTACCGAGCTCGGCATGCCTTCGAACGCGAGCGTGATCTCGAAGATGCTGGAGAAGGGCAAGACGTTCAACTTTACCCCGACTTATTCAGAGGAGGATAAAGTGTACGCGGATAACGGCGAGAAGATTCTGGCCAAGAAGTGACGCCTGAAGAAGGCGCCAAGAAAATGGATGAGGAAGTTAACGCGATCCTGGCCAAAAACCAGTAACCTGCACCGATACCTTGGCGATCCCGCCAAGGTATCATGATGGTTCAACGGCAGCGCCGTTGTCGTAAAATAACTTTTCCGGATTTGTAACGGAGGCCGGTTGAGATTGTTCAGACGGAGCCGGCATTACGCCGGGACGATACCGCAGTCGGCTGGTCGCCGCAAACCGGCCGGATAGGGGATGGATGCTCATGCTGATTAAGATGCTGAGGGTGGGCTTTCATTGGCCCAACTCGATATTTTTCCGGCTGCTGCTTGTGCTGATTCTTGTGTTCGCGCTGGCATATGCGGTCGGATTCGCCGTGTATAACTGGGGTGTCGAAACAGTCCGGGCGGAAATATCGGATTCGATGAAATCCCAGGTTATCAACTATCGGGAAAATCTGGAGAAGGAAATCGACCGGATTCAGACGCTGCAGTACGAAACACTGAATGACGAAAGTCTTTATCTGCTCGCTACAATTCCGGGTTCGATGAACAAGTACGAACGCGCGCAATCGATTCTACGGCTGAAGCAGCATCTGAACGCGGTCAAGAACAGCAGCGCCATGATTGTTGATGTTATTGCTTACATCCCTCGTTCGAACTTCAAGGTATCCTCGGAGAATGTTTATGACCGGCTGAATGAGAGGGATATCTGGGCAATCGGGCAGATCGGCAAGACGGCATCGTCCCTGTTTGTCCGTGACGGGGACAGCTATATCATGACGGCCCGTTTCCCTACGCCCAACACCGGCGCCCGAAGCAACCCGCTCTACGTGCTGAATATCAAGATTGACAAGAGAAGTCTTGAGCAAGCGCTCAAGCCGGTGATGGACAGCGATAACAACGGAAGCGGCGGATTTTTGATCGGCGATGGAGGCATATACGCCGAATTTCATGCCCAGGGCGAAGCGCTGAGCGACAGTCTGGCCGAAAGCGTATCGCGGATTCCCGGCGGGCGGGACAGCGGCAGCGCTTCCTTGCTGCTTAAAGGCAATCGCTATATGGTATTTTACTCCGTGTCGAGGAAACTCAACCTAACCGCCGTGAAGTATGTGCCGGAGTCAAACGTGTTCCATAAGCTGAAGGGCTATGTGTACTGGTTCTGGATGTTCACCGTTGTATTCTCTGCGCTCATCCTGATCGTGGGTATTTCGATTTACCGGATCATCCACCGGCCTCTGTTGGAGCTGGTCCGCTCGTTCCGTAAAGTGGAGTACGGACAATTCGACATCCAGATCGAGCACCGCCGCAACGACGAGTTCAAATATTTATACAGCCGCTTCAACACGATGGTTACAAATCTCAGGACGCTCATCGATCAGGTGTACCGGCAGAAAATATTGGCCCAGCGGGCGGAGCTCAAGCATCTTCAGTCCCAAATCAGCCCGCATTTTTTGTATAACAGCTTTTTTATCCTCCACAATATGGTCAATGCTGAAGATTACGAGAACGTGAGCGTGTTTACAAAACAGCTCGGCAGCTATCTCGAATACATTACCCGATGTGCGGACGACGAGGTGCCGCTTATTAAAGATATCGAGCATGCCCGGATTTATTGTTTGATTCAGGCCCGCAGGTTTCGCAACCGGATCCGTGTCGAATTTGCGGAGCTGCCTTCCTCTTTCCGGGAGCCTCGCGTTCCCCGGCTCATCGTACAGCCGCTGATCGAGAACGTGTTCGCCCATGGGCTGAGGAACAAATTGAAGGATGGAGTTATCCGGATTTCATTCCGCACCTGCGGCAGGATGCGTTACATTACGATTGAGGACAACGGGGAGGAGATGACCCATGAAGAAGCGGCACGATTGAATGCGCTGTTTGCCGATAACTGGAACGAAGAGCAGGAAACGACGGGACTATTGAACGTGCACCGCCGCCTTCTGCTGAAATTCGGAAAGAATAGCGGAATCGCCGTTTCGATCGGAGAACTCGGTGGGCTGAAGGTGACGGCGGCTTTGGAAACGGATAAGGAGGAAGAAGATGCACCGGCTAATGATCGTGGATGACGAACCGGATATAGTCGATGGCCTGTTTATGGTGCTCTCCCAGGCTACCCATCTTGAACTGGATCTTTATAAAGCCTATTCCGCTTATGAAGCCTTGGACTGGCTGAATCGGACCCAGATCGATATTGTGATGTCCGACATTCAGATGCCCGGCATGAGCGGCATGCAGCTGGCGGAGAAAATCAGGCAGCGGTGGCCGAGGTGCAGGATTATTTTCGTCACCGGCCACAACGATTTTGAGTATGCGTACTCGGCCATTCGCCATGAAGCGTCCGGGTACCTGCTTAAAACCGAGGGCTTCGAGGAAATAACAGCTCAGGTGGAGAAGACGCTGGATAAAATCAGGCAGGATTGCCGGATCGCGGACCTGCTTTCGGCATCAAGGGAGGGGATGCGCGAAGTGCTTCCGCTTATGCAGCGGGAGTTCTGGACCGACGTGCTGCAGGGCGAACCGCTAACTGCGGAAGAACGTCGGGCGAAGTTCGACGAACTCGCCATCGGCATGAACCCGGACCGCCCCTTGCAGCTTGTCGTCGGACGAATCGACCAGCTTCCCAAATCCCAGTCGGCGTTACAGAAAATTCGGATGCTATATACGCTGCATTATCTTGCGGAGCAGTGCATCTCGCAGGAGCTGATCCGCATGTACAGCGTATGCGAACGTGCCCTGATCGTCTGGTTCGTGCAGTCTCCTTCAGGCGAATGCCCGCCGGAAGGCTTCGAACAGAATGCACTGTACATCAAGGGATCGCTTGAAGCGTATCAGAAGCTTTGTCTCGAATCGCTTGGACTTCCCGTGTCTTTCATGGTGGATACCGGACCTGTTGGATGGGAGGACGTTCCCTGCCGGTATGATGAGATTCGCACGACGTTATATACGAGCGCGGGTTCAGGGATGGACATCTACTTAATGCCGGCGGAACGGAAGTCCGCACAGACCCAGGCTGACCGGACGGATGCGGTGCGGCAGAGACACAAGAGTCGGGCGGCGCTGGAAACGAGTCTCGAGAGCGGGCACCGGGAAGAATTTCACAAGCTGCTGCTGCGGATGACGGAAGGGCTGCAGCAGGAATACATCGGCGCCTCTCCCTCCGGTTTGGAGCTGGTCTCCGCAATCAACCTGATGTTTCTGTCGTATATCAACCGTTTGCATCTGCGGGATAAAATCGGGCTGCCGATCGATCTCGGTAAGCTTCTGAAGGCTGAGCCGCATATCAAATGGAGTCAAGCCTGCGGCTATTACGCAAAGCTTGCCGACGCCATATTCGATCTGCGCCTCCACGAGGAACAGAACCGGACCGTCTTTGCGATCAACCAGACCAGGCAGTATATCCTGGAGCATCTCGGAGAGGACCTCTCCCTCGTGACGCTGGCCGAACGAGTCTACTTCAATCCGTCCTATTTGTCCCGGGTATTCAAGCAAATTACGGGCACCAACTTGCTTGCATTCGTTAACGAGTCGAGACTGGCACGGGCGAAGGAGCTGCTTCGCGATCCGAATATGAAAATCCACGAGATTGCGGGGGCGATCGGCTGCGTGTCGCCACCTTATTTTACGCAGTTCTTCAAGAAAGCCTTTCACATCAGTCCGCAGGAGTACCGGGAGTCATTGCTCAAACAAGTCAAATAACATTAACAAAGTAAAAAATTCGGTCGTATGTTTTCGGTAAGCGCGCTCCTATAATCAGGGAAGAGAATGTATACACTCTCTCAATTTGCGATTTTGACGGGAGGAAGCCGATGAAGGCAGTGTTAAAGCAAACCGTATTCGCAGCCATGATCATGATTCTCATCGTAACGGCGGCATGCAGCAAGGATAGTGGGTCGAACTTGAATACCCAAGCCGATCCGGCAAATGAAAGCGGTATCACTGGAAATGCGTCCGCTAATACGGACAATACGAACTCGCAGTCCGGGGCGGACCCCTTGGCCAAGTACGATCCGCCGATTGAAATTACGACAGTCCGGGCTGTTGGAGATGGTACGACGTTCGCCGACGGAGAGAACATCGACGACAACGTCTGGACCAAGGAAGAGCAGGAGAAGCTCGGCATCAAGGTCAAAAATGTATGGGCGGTGCCGGGAGGCCAGTACGACCAGAAATTGAACGTGACGATCGCGTCCGGCGATCTGCCGGATTTTCTGAGGGTAAACGGAACGCAGTTGAACAATCTCGTCGAAGCGGGCTTGATTGAAGATCTGACTGACGTGCTGCCTCAATATTCGTCCGACATTCTGACCAAGACGCTCGCGGAAGATCCTTACGCGATCAAATCGGCTACGTTCGACGGTAAATTGATGGCGCTTCCACTTCCGGGTTCGCCGGCCATGGGAGAGAGCAACCTGTGGGTCCGCTCCGATTGGCTGGAGAAGCTGAACCTGAAGGAACCGCAGACGCTGGAAGATGTCGTTGCGCTGGCGAAAGCTTTCGTCGAGAATGACCCGGACGGCAACGGCAAGAAGGACACCTTCGGGCTTGGACTGAACAAGGATTTGTGGGGCGGCTTCGCTGCGCTTGAAGGTTTCTTCTCCGCCTATCACGTTTACACGACGATCTGGGTCAAGGACGCTTCCGGCAAGGCGGCATTCGGGGGCATCCAGCCGGAGGTAAAGACCGTGCTGCTTAAATTGCAGGAAATGTATAAATCCGGGCTGATCGATCAGGAATTCGGCGTCAAAGACGCGGGCAAGGTGGCTGAATCGATCGCTTCGAACCAGGTCGGCCTTTATTACGGCTCCTGGGTGAGCCCGTACTATCCGCTGCAAGACGCCATGAACAAAAATCCGTCCATGCGCTGGAAGCATGTCCCGCTCGTGTCAACGGATAGCCAGCAGGCGCTATGGCCTGGCAATTTCTCGACATCCGGATATTATGTCGTGCGCAAAGGAGCCAAACATCCGGAAGCCATCATTAAGATGGCTAACTACCTGCTGACCAAATACTACGTCAACAATGAAGTCGTCGCGCTGCAGGGAAAATATCAGGGCATACCGGTGTGGACTTATCCGTCGCTGTGGATTGAGCCGCCTACCAAAAACGTGGCGATCCAGCAGCGCATCAAGAAGACGCTCGAAAGCAAGGACGAATCCACGTTGACGCCGGATGACAAGAACAACCTTGGACTGCAGCGGGACTTTACCGATAAAGGCGACGTTAAGCAATGGGCGCAATTTGCCGCTTTCGGGCCGAACGGATCGCTGGATTTGGTTAAGCAAATTATCGACAACAATCTCGTTCAGCAGACCCTATACAACGCGGCTCCTACCCCGACCATGGTGGAAAAGAAGTCGGCGCTCGACAAACTGCAGCTGGAAACATATACGAAGATTATTATGGGAGTTTCACCGGTGGACGATTTCGATAAATTCGTTTCGGATTGGAGGAAGTTCGGCGGCGACAAGATCACTCAGGAAGTCAATGATTGGTACGCCGAAAATCAGTAACCGCTGAACGAGGACGGGCAACGGGACGCGGCAGACGCTTCAGCGGCTGCCATGTTCCGATCGCCTGGGGGTTCAGCCGTCATTATGGAGGGTCGGTATGACTAAACAATGGAGACTCGAACTTCCTCTGCTGCTGATGCTGGTGCCGGGTACCATTCTGGTGCTGGTGTACAGCTATGGACCGATGCTGGGCATCGTCATCGCATTCGAGAAGTTTATTCCTTCCAAGGGAATGTTCGGTTCCCGATGGATCGGACTCGATAATTTTCGCACGTTGCTTGAAATTCCAAACTTTTTTCAGGTGTTCTGGAACACCGTCTATATCGCCATCATGAAAATCGTCGCAGGCCTTATCGTGCCGATGGCGTTTGCGCTCTTGCTGAATGAAGTGCGTCATACCTTGTTAAAGCGGGGGATTCAGACGCTGGTCTATCTGCCTCACTTCATGTCCTGGGTCATCCTCAGCGGCATTCTGATCGATATCCTTTCGCCGAATGACGGGCTTGTCAATACCGTTATCAAGGCATTCGGCATGGAACCCGTCTATTTTCTTGGCGATCCGCGCTGGTTTCCGTATACGCTTGTCATTACCGACGTTTGGAAAGAATTCGGCTTCGGCACGATTATTTATTTGGCCGCATTGACGGGCATCGATCCGACGCTTTATGAAGCGGCGGTAATCGATGGTGCCAGCCGATGGCGGCAGACGATTCATGTCACGCTTCCGGGCATCCGCTCGGTCGCGGTCCTGCTGACCGTGTTAAGCCTTGGCAACGTATTAAACGCCGGTTTCGACCAGGTGTTCAACCTGTACAGCCCTGTTGTATACGAGACGGGAGACATCATCGATACGCTGGTTTACCGGACCGGATTGATCGATGCGCAATACGGTTTGGCTACGGCCGTCGGGTTGATCAAATCGATCATCTCCTTCGTATTGATCGTACTGTCCTACCGCTTGGCATACCGCTTCGCAAACTATCGCATTTTCTGACTGGGGGCCTTATAATGTGGCAGCATCCCACGATGGGACGTAAAGTGTTCCTTACGATAAATTCCGTTTTCCTGCTGCTTGTCGCGCTGCTGTGCCTGGTACCGATCGTTAACATACTGGCGGTGTCCTTCAGTTCCAGCGCAGCCGCCGCAACCGGCAAAGTCGGATTGTGGCCCATGGATTTTACATTTAGCTCCTATAAGTTCGTAGCGGGACGGCATGAGTTTTTTACGTCGTTCTTCGTATCGCTGAGGCGCGTCCTGATCGGTGTGCCGCTGAATATGATCCTTACGATCCTGATCGCTTATCCGCTCTCCAAGGAAGCGGCGAAATTCCGCCTGCGCAGCGTGTTTGTCTGGTTTTTCCTGATCACGATCCTGTTCAGCGGCGGTCTCATCCCCTGGTACATGACCGCCAAACAAACCGGGCTGCTCGATACGATTTGGGCGCTTATCCTGCCGGGAGCGGTGCCGGTGTTCAATGTCATCCTGCTGCTCAATTTCTTCCGGGAGCTCCCGAAGGAGCTTGAGGAAGCGGCTTTCATCGACGGCGCCGGCCACTGGACGACGCTGTGGAAGGTGTTCGTTCCCATCTCCGTACCGGCCATCGCGACACTCACGTTGTTCTGCATGGTCGGCCATTGGAATTCCTGGTTTGACGGTCTCATCCTGATGAACAAGCTTCAGAATTATCCGCTGCAAAGCTATCTCCAATCCGTTATCGTGAAATTCGACGCCACGCTGCTGAGCAGCGGATCGGCGGACCAGTACAAGCTGCTGAGCCAGATCTCGAACAAAACGACCAAGGCCGCCCAAATCTTCATCGCGTCGCTGCCGATCCTGATCGTCTATCCGTTTCTGCAGCGCTTTTTCATTTCCGGCATTGTGCTCGGCAGCGTGAAGGGCTAGCGGTACCGAAGGAAAATAAGGTAAAGAGTGAAGGTTAGAGGGTCAAGCCACTGAGTATACTCTTTGGAATGGATTATTTTAGGCTAATTTTGTTACAAAATGGCATCGCACGAAATAACAGTCGTAATATCTCGAAATTACGCTTCAGCATCATGAAAGAGAAGATGGCAGCGGATATCCGCTTGGGATATCGGGCGAGAAAATCACTCCATTCAGCAAAATATTTGCGATTTTTCAGGAGATCTATCAACGCGCATTCGGTTTATTCGATCCGATGATCGTTCAATGTTTATCACCAATGATGAATAGATTGATCGGGTCGGTTCTCATGTCCGATGGTCAAGTGGCTCGCATCCACTGGTTCTCCAGTACGTTCATGAATGGATGAAACTTGTGCGTTCGGTCTCAAAAACAATACGATTCGTTTTTTGAATTATAACGATTACAAGCATACGAATTCGTTGATACTCATGACTTTCGATTTTAACAAATAATAATCTTCTTTAATCCCCAGCTCTTTCAGTCGGGCTTGACAAGCGAACAACCAGCTCTAAGGCGGGCGTACACATGTTCCATTGCCTAGCTTTTCCTTCTTTGCGTTTCCGTAGATAACATGAGAGAAAAGTGAAGATACGAAATATACATTTGGTCTAGAAAGAGACCTTAATAATTAATAAATTTTGATGCATTAACCGCATGAAAGCTATCCGGATCCTCCGGGTAGCTTTTTTTTCGTCCAACTTTGATGGCTGGCGAACCATCCCGCACACTGGTGTCCTCTGTTCATCACCTACAATCAAACCCATTGCTGCTGCAGCTCGATGTAAAAACCCTGATATTATCCCGCGAAGATAACAATCCCACTACCTAGACCCCTTCATGAAACAAAAATCAGAAGCTCTCGCTTTCACAAGAAAGAACCAAAGATCTGGAGATCAAGGGCAAGGTAGATAACCGGCTGCGCCAGTTATCTTTGTCCGGTCACCCAAAAGGAGGCGACGAAGTTCAGGGTTTGGAAACAGCGGTTTTCGCGGCCGTCTTGTTCCTTTATGTTTTCTCCCGCGTTCATCCAAGTGCTGTTTGCCGTATCTGTCATCTTAGCCAGCCATATCGAACCTTGTCCTGCAAGGGCGGCTTTTCTCATTCGAGAACGCCGTCCATCCGGGCATACCCTTGCACGACAAGAACCGAAATGGCAAATCGGGCTATGACAGCTTTGACAAACGGATGAACGCTCCTTGAAAACATCATACACAAGACAGAAAGTTCGCAAGTCAGATCTATGTTTCCAAACCCTTAAAGACTCCGCTCATTGCCGCTCGGGCTAGACCAGCAATCGAAACGGTTTAACCAATATATTCCATATGGTTCGTATGACACAAACACAAAAAATGATAGCCAGTCACATCATTGACGGAGATGGTGACAATCAGTTATCCGGTTCCATCCGTAAAAGTGACTTGATTCGCTGGAAGGAACAGCATGCAGGACTAGAGTAACAATATCCGAAGTACATCATTTGAATAGAGGGGGATCTGGCATGAAATATGGTGTTCGCATCACAGCTACAGGTGAATATTTACAACATTTTGAACCGCCGCTATATACGAAGGAAAAAATAGAGGCCTTAAATTTTGATTCAGAAGTAGATGCTGCCTTATTTTGTCGTCCCTTCGAGGTCATCGATCCATTCTTCGAAGAAGGAGAGGAGCTTACGGGTGTATGTCACTATTGCAAGGAACGTCTTGCAGATAGTACAGGTTTAGAAAATGCTTGTGCAAGCTGTGGAAAGCGAACGACAATACTCGGAATAGTCTTCTTTGAGCGGGACCTGATCGTAGGTTTCTCTGAAGAACTGGCTATCCACTCGTGAAAGCTAAAAATTCCAGAGCGCAAAGGTTTTATAGTAAAATAGGAGGGACTTAGACATAACATTACTTCTTAAAAGCTATTTGATCCTGTTCTGTACCAAAGAATCATTCGCATTATTCCTAAGTCCCAGAAGGAGTGTCACTATATCCAATATTCGTGAGAATATCAGAAGGGAGATATTTAGATGGCAAAAAAGAGCAAGTCTCAGGAAAGAATGGAGAGCATGCAGCATCATGTACTTATTTGTTGTGGACCGAGCTGCACCCAAGCTTCCTCGGAAGACGTTCTAGCAGCGATGCATGAATGCGTAAAGACCGAAAACCTTGACGAGAAGGTCCGGATTACCGTTACGGACTGTATGCTGCGCTGCTCCCAATCTCCGACAGTTATTGTCTATCCCGATGGCGTATGGTATCAGAAGATGACCCCTGAGGCGGCGGAACGAATTGTGAAGGAACATCTAGTATTGGGAGATTTTGTAGCCGAGAAAGCCCAATATCGATTCCTCGGAGGGAAATTTGAGCCTTGCAAGGTGCGAAAAGTCAAGGACAAGTAATAGTCATTTTGTGAAAAGATTCATAAATAGTCTACAGGTTGAAATAAGGAGGTATATAGCTTGCAAAAAAATAGGATGTTTAATGAGGAAACGTTATTATCACTGTTAAACAAAATATCCAAGCAGCAATTTGAAGTCCCCCCGGATATTGAACCTTTTGAGCTTATCAAGGAAGTTTGCAGGCATTTGGGGAATCCAAATCCTGTGCTTCGTGATGAACTTGGTTATTCTCTTCTAGCAGAATGGATATATAAGAAAAAGACTCTAAACCATCAGCAATTACGAGAACTATACTCAATTATGGTTTCAAATCATATGTGGTTCTGCAGAATAGGAGAAATTAATACGGATAGTGTCTTTATGCGCAGCTTTACTAGCTTGGGAATTACTCTCCTGCTGCTAGTAGATATAGATACACCTTTTTTAACTATCGAAGAGTGGGAGATTTTATTAGAGCGGACTGTAGTTTATTGTACCTTAGAGAAAGACTTACGGGGTTATGTAGAAGAGAACGGTTGGTTACATGCTGCAGCTCATGCTGCTGACGTGCTTAATGCTTTCGCTAAGCACCCAAACTTTTCAGTTAACCATACCAGATTTATATTAACAGCTATAAACAAAGTTATGGAGAATGCTCTAGATGTATTTCGACATGAGGAAGATGAACGTTTAGCACGCGCCATTGCTAATCTTATTGAAAACAAACATCTCCCATTAGAAGAACTCATTACATGGTTCGAGCAGGCAAATATTGATTTTGAACCCTATATTGTAAGAATGACAAAACGAATCAACTGGAAACATCTTCTACGTTCATGTATTTCACAATTGACAAAAAGGAAATTATTAACTGACTCTATGGACAAATCAGTTCTAACCACTTTTAATAACCTTTTCGATAGTCCTTATATATAAATAGAGAGATTAAACGATCTCATGGGTGCATTCCTCCCATCAAATCGGTAATCTTCATCGGACTATTCTACCCAAAATTAGTAGTGCTTACATAGAAGATATTTCGAAAGTATTGCGGATACGAGGATGATCATACTGCAGACATGGACAGCGGAATATAGGGATTATCTCGTCAGAAAGAAAAGATTGCAGGAGCCAAAGCTTTTGAGTTTCAAGCTGATGGAACTTCAGGTTCTGTCATGTTTGAGTCACAGCGATTTATTGTTGTGACTTTTTGTTCCATGTAACCAAATTGATTTATACCGTCTTTGTTAATGAGAGACCGGTTCTCAAGAAGGATAAAGGGGAAATACAAATATCGTCGCCCTTTTGAGTCGGATATTCGAATAAGCTCTCCCGAGAGGGGGGACCGAAGGAATCATTAGTTCGGCAGCCTTATTTTACGTTAACGGGCAGATATGTTCGGTAGTAAGAGAAGGCCATGCACTCATTTAATAAACTACATAATTAAAAGGACAGTATTGAAAGGTTGACCTTTCTATACTGTCCTTTTAATTTCTTCATCTTCACTATTACTAAGATAAACATAAACTAATTGTTTACATATTTCATACCTTCTGATCTAAGACTTTCTTCTAACAATTCTGGATGTTTTATAAGAAGTGGTTTAAGCCTGGATAAGGTATAGTTCTAATCAACGTTCAATAAATAACGCGCCGCCGGAGAAATTCGGTCATACGTTGATTTTCGGATATATTCCCGCATATTCTGCTGCTGTTCGAATTCGCGCGCTACGTAGTACGGATGGATCGCACGTCTCGTCCGATCCGTATGGTTGACTGTTCCCCCGTGCCACGTGTGCGAGTTCAACACCACAACAGAACCGGCTGGAGCCGTGACCACAATTTCGTCAGGGTGGGCATCTTTCAAATTCTTCATGTAATCGGCAGGTTTTCCGGCTAGTTTATGTGTTCCCGGCACGACACGGGTAGCTCCGTTCTCAGCCGTGAAATCGTCCAGCATCCAGATCGATATGGCCACGTTATAAGGTTCATTATCCATTCGGCCGCCCCAATCCGCATGCAAATCCTGATGCCCGAATCCCGGAACCGCATCGCGGCCATTCATCGCCGAGACCTTGAATTCGCGGCCAATCACGTGGTAAACGGCGGCCAGTATTTTGGGGTGGATGTAGGTCCCGTCGAAAACTTCCCCTTTATTCGCTAAATCCGACAGCCTGCGGGTACCCTCCTCCTGGTGAACTTCCGTACCGGCTTTCGCCCCTTCCTGTTCCATTAAGTACTCATACTGTTGTTGCAGCTTGCCCAGCCATTCCGCATCGATCAACCGTTCGAACAAAACATATCCCTTCTCGTCGAGCGAGCGCATCTCCTCGTCCGTCAACGTCGATCCGGTAACGTCATAATAATGAAGAACATCTTGGATATTGTTTACAAACGCCTTATTCAATTCATGCGCCTCCGTTTCATATATTCTCAAACGCTTGATTTACTTGAATTGTAACATGTGACAAAAAGCTTGGTTATGTAGTATATTGACTTTTACCTTTTGTATATTGCTCAATGGGGGGATTTTAAAGATGCCCGATTCAATGTTTGCCGGCAGCGGCCGTCCGAGCTTGCGGTATGCCGGAGCTTTGGACATGCCTGCAGGGGAGCGATTCGTCAATCCACTGCATCACAATCCGGAGGAAGCAGAATTGATGCTGATTGCTGAAGGCGAGGGTGCGTTTATTTTTGACGGACAGCGTTACTTCGCCGGACCCGGCACCATCATGCTTTACAATCAGGGAATCTGGCACGACGAGCGTTCGCATTCCCATATACCTTTTCGTACGCTGTATTTGGGCATTGCTAATCTCCAACTGTCCGGGCTGCCCCCGGGTTATTTTATTGTCCGCAATGAATCACCAGTGATTTCGCTTGGCGAACATTATTTTTCCTTGGCACAACGTTTTCGAGAGTTGGTCGAGGCCAAACATTCGCGCGAAGCTGATTCCGACCTCCTGGCCGATCATCTATTGATGGTTTTTCTCATTGAATTGGCCCGCATCATTCATCAACCTAAGACTCCCGACTTTCGCCCCGCCGCTTTAGCCTCCTCACAAACGGTGCATCTCACGAAGCGACTCATTCATGAGCGCTACATTCACGACATCACTTTGGAAGAGCTGGCGAGGCATGCACATATAAGTCCCTATCACCTTTGCCGCCTATTCAAGAAGGAAACAGGGCATACTCTTTTTCAATATATAACTCATTACCGAATGGATGTTGCGAAACGTTACCTGACGACAACCGAAGAAACCATTGCCAATATAGCGGGGTTGGTCGGCTACCGAAACGAGAGTTACTTTCAAAGTCTGTTTAAAAGATGCATAGGCACGTCACCTGGCCGGTATCGAGCGGCCCCGGCCCACAAGTAACACGTTTCGTGAGTGACTGTTGCCCATGGAAGTAAGAAAGGATCTTTCATCTATTCGACTCCGAAACTCCCAAAATGAATGAAAAGGCGAATACGTTATAAAGCAACCCGCATTGGACATACCGAATCCAGGGTAATCTTAGCAGCTACCGTGAGTTCTCCCCTTGGTCTACTCGCTCATTTTGAAACAGATTCAGACCAAGACTGAGTTCATCAGTGGATGTCATAAGCTCAATGTTTATAATAGGAAGCGTCGAAGAACAGCTAGTTCTTCGACGCTTTTTCGTTTTGGAGAAGAGAGTCCCTTCCGATCAATATGCGGATGGGGGTGTTATAATAATATTTTGATTGCTCGGTTCAAATGATAATTCAAACTACGGACATTATGCGTCAATATTGGATGGTCCACCCAGCGTTTGGCTGGAAAAAGATCTGACATATCTAAGAGATAAGATTACAGCTCCCACCGCGAAAGCGATTCCCACCGCTGAGACCCAGGAAATAGTGGTCAGCGATATTTGCTCTACGGCAACGCCGCCGATTCCAGCGCCAGCCGCCATGGCAAGTTGAATGGTTGAATTGTTTAGGCTAAGCATTATTCCCGAAGATTCAGGTGCAAGCGTTATTAAGTGCAATTGCTGCGGAGGACCCGGAGACCACGTTGCGAATGACCATATGATCAACACCGCTAATATAATCACTGAAGATTGAGCAAAGAGCATGATCAGAATCAGTGCCGCTACATTAAGCGATAATCCTCCGATCAGGGTACGGTGAATACCCCATTTGTCCGTGCTGAAACCTCCGAACCTAGACCCGATCAGGCTGGCTATGCCAACCGCGAATAACGTGATACTCAAGGTTTTATCGCTCATTCCTGTTACTGTAAGAAGGAACGGTGAAATGTAGGAGTAGAAAATGGAGTATCCGGTGATCCAGAAGAAAGATACAGATAAGCCAATTACCATTTTTGGTTGCTTCAGTAATGCGAACTGATTACGTAAGGGCACAGGGGCCTCCCCATCTATTCGCGGAATCGTGATTGCAATAATGAATATCGCTAATAACCCGACTAAACCAATTCCTCCGAAAATTGTCTTCCATTCGTAGGCCGAGGAAATCACTCTCCCAATAGGAACGCCGAGAATCAAGGAAGCCGTGAAGCCCATAAGGACTGCCGCAATTGCGCTTCCTTGCTTGCCTGGCAGGGCGACCTTGGTCGCTATCGTAAGGGAGGCGACAATCGTGACCCCAGCGCTTATCCCCATGAGTATACGAGATGCGATAAGAAGTTCATATCCCGGTAAAATATAGGCGAGTACATTGCTGATTACAAATAAGGTTAGAGCATAAAGTAACAATTTCCTTCGTTCCATACATGCCGTTAAAGCCATAATAATCGGAGTACCAAAAGCATAAGAGAGCGAAAAAATGGTAATTAATTGACCGGCCGTCACCAATGTGACTCCCGTTGACTCCGCAATCTTATCTAGAATGCCTGCTATGATATATTCCGATGTTCCGACTAGAAAACTAAGAACTGCTAATGTGTAGATTTTTAACGTGCTCGACATGTCTGATCAATTCCTTTTCCATTCGTTTATTCTTCTCGATATAAAATCATGCCGGCGTGGTATAGAACGCCATTGCGAAAGTCCCCGTCAGCTGTAAAGCCAGTATCGTCTACATAGTCGATATGATCTCCATTAAGCTTATAGCGGCCTTGATAGGCGCTTTGCTTATTGCCGCGCGCCTCGTCGTAACGTCCGTTAGGTTGAAGTTCATGTCGGATGTATCCGTTCTGGGTGACCCACATGCCTACATAAGATGTTTGTCCCTTATTGTTGCTTTTCTGCATTTTGGTTTCTCCTTTTATCGTGGATTTTGAATGCTTCTTCTCGAACTAGTATGGAGCATATTGGATCTGATACGGTAGCTGATTCAGGTAGAATTATTGCACAATCCTCCAAAAGATATATAATAAACCTAAAAGCTATCGGAGCGGAGAAACGGAGCCTATGACGATTACAATGAAAATGAATGAGGTAATCACGAGACAACAGCAGGAATTGGCAAGTCTTATCGATCGCCATACACCTAGCGCTGGAATGCATGATACAGCTATTTCTTCTTTGAAATATTTTCGCTATGACGGAGAATCGCAGCCGATCTATTCGGTCTATGATCCGTCGTTGTGCATTGTCGCACAAGGATCGAAATTGGTGTTGTTAGGACAAGAATGCTATCACTATAATCCAGCATCCTACTTGGTCGCCTCCGTAAATCTGCCGATTACAGGACAAATCATTCAAGCTGCTCCGCAGCATCCTTATTTAAGCCTTCAACTGAATTTTAGTACGGATCAGATTGTAGATATTATCAAAGTGTCTCATTCGGAATGGAGTATGGAAGGCTCGGGGCGCGGTCTATTAGTGAGCCAAACAAGCCCGTCACTTCTTGACGCAGTTTTGAGGTTAGTTCGGCTTCTAGATACGGAGCGGGATATTCCAGTTCTTGCTCCTCTGGTCATTCGTGAAATTCTTTACCGGATTTTGCAGGATCCACAGGGAGGGGCTTCAGTCCGGCAGTTCGCTGTCGCCGGCAGTCACGCTGAGCGGATCGCGAAGGTGATTAGTCTTATCAACCGCGATTTCGCTAAACCTCTACGTATCGATGAGTTGGCAGCGGCCACAAACATGAGCCCATCTTCATTGCACTTTCATTTCAAAGAGGTTACCGCAATGAGCCCCTTACAATATCAAAAGCAAGTCAGATTGCAGGAAGCTCGGCGTCTGTTGCTTCTGGATATACCGGAAGCGGCGAATGCCGGATTCCAAGTCGGTTATGAAAGTCCTTCCCAGTTCAGCCGTGAATACGTTCGCATGTTTGGTCTGCCTCCGTTAAGAGATATTAAGCGTCTTCGTGAGTCTTTAGCTTAGTAGGATAGGTGATTCCGGAAAAAGGGACATAACCCTAGCCGGTTCGAAGAAGCCTTAAAAGTGAGGAATCAATATCGTGTATTTGGATGATTATTTATTTGTTGGGTTAGGGGGCGTTTTCGGTATAACCTAAGTTTTCTAGCCGCCGAACTGATTACAGTACAATAGATTAATGCTTTTGTTTGTCAACGTAATCTTCGCTTAGACCACATATACTTCTTTGCTTGTTGATCATCGATACATGATGGCCCCTAGGTAATTCTTTGACGATACCACAATAATGAGTGCTTCCACTAAGGCTGATTTCAGATATTTAATTCCGTTTTTGTTTGATTTTCTTTTCCCTGCACACTCACTATGTCCAAGTACATGTCCTGACCAAGAACATAAATGTAAACGAGTTGCAGTAGGAAACTGTTTCTCAACATCTGCCCCGATTTCTGCTAAGATTTGTTCAGTCATTCGAGTGGCTATGCAAGGGATCGAATCTATGTTAGGAGTTAGGTCCAGGCACCCTTCGGTAATCATTCCCTATAAAAAAGAAGTTGCTGTAAGCAACTCCAGACACATCACGTTTTGTCGAGAGACAAGAACATAAATACATTAGGATCCGTGCGCTGCACGGTTTTTCTTTATATGTATACAAGCTGTTGTCCTTTGGCTGGACAAGAACTTGTGTTGTTTGCTTGTTCAGGAGGGCAATTCGCGGTCATCAGATGATATTTATACAACGTACACACGATGTACACAGGAGTGTTCTATGCTGAGTTTTGTAAGAACAAACGGAGGTGTAGTGTACATGAGGAAAGTAAGAGCCATTGTTCTGTATTCCAATTGGGATCACGCTCAGCAATGGTGAAATGTGGATCGGCCCAATCGGGTGGAAGATGGCCATAGTTATGATAACATGAGGGTAAATGAGAATCCATGTCGCAACTTAAATAAAGAAACAAAAGATGTGGATACGTGTGGAGTGTGCGGCATTGAAACGAAGTTTGTTATTGGTCGAAGATGATATGCTTATGCGTGAATTTATCACGGATTATTTCAAAAAGGAAGAATGGGAAGTGTATGAGGCGGAAAACGGAACAATCGCGCTTGATATTTTTGATCAGACCTCCGTTGACCTGGTTGTTCTAGACATTATGATGCCGGAAATGGATGGGTGGTCGGTATGCAGACGCATTCGCGAGAAGTCGGATGTACCGATCATCATCATCACAGCAAGGTCGGAAGACGATGATCAAGTTCTGGGGTTCGAGCTTGGAGCAGATGAATACTTGACAAAGCCCTTCAGCCCTAGGGTATTAGTCGCTCGAGCTACCGTATTAATGAAAAGAACAGAAGGGACGATTGGGCGTAAAGGCGACCTGCTTATCTATGGTAACCTGTTGGTGAACAGAAATGCCCATGCGGTATCCTTGGCGGGAAATGCAATTAATCTATCGCCCAAGGAGTACGACTTGCTCGTCTTTCTCATTAAACATTACGGCAAGGTGTTATCCCGCGAACACATTCTGGATGCGGTTTGGGGGTACGATTATTATGGAGATTTGCGTACGGTAGACACCCATATCAAAAAATTAAGAGCCAAGCTCGGAGATGAAGGCCGATATATATGCACCGTCATTCGTTCAGGCTATAAATTTGAGATGGAAGTATGAGAAGGCATAGCGTAGTCCTCAAACTTTTCGCTATAACGTCCGTGCTGATTTTGATTGTTTTTTCCTTGGTGTTGCTTGCAGAAGGATTGTATTTCGAGCGATTTTACCGGGCTTCGAAAATTAACGCACTGGAACGGAATATGGATCAATTCGTGAATCAATTCAATCAGACAGCAAATGAACGGCAGAGTTCGAGGCTGCTCGGCGCATTTATGAATGATAATGATGCAAGTACCTCCATCTTAAATCATCGGTTTGAACGAAGAAGCCTAAATCCTTATTTCGTGGAGCTGCAAGCGAATGGCAAGACCATTGAAATTCGCATTTCAAGTGATGGAACGACAATTGATGAAATACCGCAAGGGATTCGAATCGGCGATATGCTGGTGGTAGATGGGATCTTCATGGATCAGGAAGACACAATCATGCAACCTGTGGTTATACAGAAGAAAAACACGGACCTCGAAAAAGGATTGATACGAGTAAAAGGGAAGATAACGGATTTAATGCTGCCTGAGCGGCGATCGTACAACCCTCTTTACCAAGATGCCCTAATCGATGATGCGCTTCAGGACTGGATGCCAAAAGCAGAACAAGATCAGTCTCGCTTGCGGAACGGTTTGTCTGTTCAGTTGGAGTGGAGCGACAAATGGAGCGGTGTTCATTATGACGTAATAATTCGATCGCTTTCAGAGGGTAACGCTGGGGATCGTTATTTATTCGTCATGACTTCTCTGCAGCCTGTCGGGGAAGCAGTCGGGATTCTCAAGCAATATTTCGTTTATATGGCGCCGATCATTTTTGTGCTTGTGATCGTCCTGTCCATGATATATTCCAGAATCGTCTCACGTCCGTTGATTAAGTTAAGCCGCTCGGCAACGCGTTTGGCGAAGTTAGACTTTACCGTGCAGCCTGAAATCCATTCGAAGGACGAATTCGGGGAGCTGTCACGCAATATGGTTACGTTATCTCGGAATTTAGATACAACTTTAAAGGAGCTTACCCGTGCGAACTGGAAACTGCAGGAGGATGTGGAAGAAAAGCGGCGGTCCGAGCAGCTCCGCAAAGAGCTGATCGCAAACATCTCCCATGAATTGAAAACCCCTCTGGGCATTGTTAAAGGTTTCGCGGAAGGACTGCAGGACGGGGTGGCGGGCGATAAAAGAGACCGTTACCTTGCTTTAATCGTGAATGAAACAGATCGAATGAATGCTTTAATCATGGATATGCTGGAGCTTTCCAAATACGAAGTCAAGGCCATACAACTGCAGACCAGGAGCATATCCATCACAGATCTTGTTCAAAAGGCAGCGGATTCGTTTTCACAGCAGTTAGAGAGCAAGTACCTTCAAAACAGGATAAACAAAGGCGAAGTGGAAGAACTGTTCGTAAAGGCAGACCCCAGACGGATCGAACAGGTCGTTCTGAACTTATTGAGTAATGCCATTCGCCATGCAGTAGAATACAGTGTCATTGCCATTACCGTCCAACGGACCTCTAACGGAAAAGTAGCCATAGTAATCGAAAACGCCGGAGCTCCCATTGCCAAGGGGGAACTGAGCCGGATATGGGATCACTTCTACCGGGCGGAGCGTTCCCGGGATCGTAAATCCGGAGGGACTGGTCTGGGACTCGCGATCGTCAAGCATATTTTGGAGCTTCATGAAAGTGAGTATGGCGTAGTGAATACGAATCAAGGCGTGGCATTTTCTTTTACACTAAATGAAAGCAGAGGAAAACCCAATGAATAAAATGAAATTCGTCTTACTCGTTTCAGCTATGTTCGTGCTGATTCTGACCAGCGCTTGCGGCACAACTTTAAAATCTGGATCTTCGAAAATTATAGAAAATAATCAAGAAAATACCGCGGTTAATGATTCGACGAACTCCGAAGTTAATGGTTCGAAGAACTCCGACAAGCAAATATTGATTGTGATCGATCAGACTTCCAAAATGATTGAGGGAAATAGTTTCGATTTTGTCGTGAAGAAGATCCCGGAAGGATATTCTCTGGCTGAAATGAAGTGGATTTCCGACAAAAGCCAGATTGTAAATACGACGGCAGAAGCCATTCAACATGGAGCAAACGGTGAAGATGGATTTTACATTAGCGGAAACGGACAATACACCGGCTTCATATATTCGGATTCGATAAAAGGCGAGGAAGGTGAGGTTGTTTTTATATTCAAAGATGATCAAGGCAAAGAGTTAACTTGGAAAAAGAAATTAACTTTGGCCGGTGGAATTTCGGATGAAAATCCGCAAGATACATTAAAGAAATATATCCAGGCTGTCGAGGATCGTGATACAGTAAGATTGGTCGAGTTATACGGTGGCGGCTACCAGGGTCTCATCAATTTATTCCCCGAAACGGACCCTGATGACAAGCAAAAACTAGTTGAACAGTATCTTAAACTGATGCCTAAAATCACCCTTAAGGAGATTATTAGTCAGTCCGAAGGAAGTAAGGACGAATATAAGTTCGTGATTACGCTTAAGCAGGAAGACGGAACCTTGTTCAAAACAAGGGAGTTCGACACGATTACCGACAAGTTTACCTACACAGTTAAAAGAGTTGACGATAAATTGAAAATCATTGAACTACCTCCATATCAAGCATAATTAACGCTCAAAGAAAAGCAGCCGATTGTAGCTGCTTTTTCCATAACTTGAAGGGGGCGAAATTGATTGCGTTAGATGACTCAAGTGTGGATGCCAAATCACCGTTATAATTCCTTGTCAAAAAACACATATTAAATGCTGGGGAATTTCCCAGAATAATGGAGGTGATAACTAATGACATCAAGCCGGAATCATCAAGAGGCGCATGGAATCGGTCAGATTGAAGAACAATTAAAGCAGCAGGCTGATGCGGCGGATGCCATCCAAGGCGGAAATAAAACTGATCTTGAAATTGCTAAGGCTGCGAACCGCGATGCTCACACTTCGCTGGATGAGATGAAGGAGGGCCATAACGAAGGTTCTTCAATAGTTTAGATTTGCACAAAACAAGTGAAAAACGATAGAAATACTTAAAAAAAGCAACTCGTTCCTTGTCAGTGAACTGTGACCCTATTGGTGGACAGTTTATAACAAACAGCCCCTTAGAATAGACATTGGAAAAACCCCTGGGTTAATCCGATGAATTCTAGGGGGTGCATTTTTTATGGCGTTTAAAGGACAAAAGTTTAAAGATGAAGTCTATTACTTTGACAAAAACTGGAGATGAAGATTCAAGAATGACCGCGCCATATATGTGGCAACGAAAAACAACGCTTCACTTACCTTTAGTATAATTACCGCAAAGGGAAATAAGATTCCAAAGGTGCTTCAGAGGTAAAAAAAGGGAAGCCGAATTGTCGTGATTGGCCTAGCCGTACATGCACCGCCACATACAACTAAAAACTTGTGAGTAACGTTCTTGTAACAAACCAAAACCATCGCCCAATTGGACGATGGTTTTTGCTGTGCCCCGAAAAAGGAACAGGTAGACGGATTTCAAGCGCTAATCCAGCTAAGAGTAATCATAGAGACAAACTATGATAACGATAGAAAAAGCTGCATTGATCGATGAGGAAGCATTCCGTTATATTTGCGTTGGCGAATTTAATAATCGATGCAAAAATGTGGGATAGTAAGCGGTATCCGCTTCAGCGGCGTCGATTTTGAAGATCCGAACTTCGAACGTCAGGAGTATAGCAAGTGGCCTATGGCCAGTCTAAAACCGCCAATGCGTTGTTTGCCGTTGAATTAGATCGGCTAGGCTACTCGCATGGCGTTCGTGCTTTTTCTCTCCATCTCGGCAGAATCATGACCGATTTGGCGAGATTTTTATCGGAGGAGGAAAGCGCAATAGGCGGCGTATATAAAACTGCCGAGCAGGGAGCCGTACTAGCGTATGGTGTTCGACAAGTCCTCAGTTTGAGGGCAAAGGCGGCGTTTATTGTATGGATGCCGATATCGCTAAGGTCATTCCTGAATTTGATCTGCAAGGAATAGGGCAGATGCTAACTGGCGTTCTCCTCTGGGCGATCGATCCCGGTTTTGCAGAGCGGCTTTTGAAACTTAGCGAAGAGCTGACAGGCGTGAAGTTCAAGGCTTGATTCTATTCGGGCTAAGGACACCTGCATCAAACATGACGGCATAAAATAGAACTGACCATTTTAGCCAGGTGGCTTCAGGTCAGCTTCAGCGTGTAAAGAACCCCGCGTTTTTAACGACGGGTTTCTTTTTTCATTCCTATCGGCCGCCGAGTTTCAAAACATGTGGCTCCGACGTTCTTCATGGATCAGACCGCCTGGGCGTTCACTTACTTTGGAGCCTCCGTAGATTGACAAATTAATATACTAGTAATATATTATCTAATATTAGAATAAATATTTCGAGGGTAAAGGGGGTGAGTTTCTATAGATATCCCTAAGCAGGATATCCGCTGTATGTTAAACCAATTAAAGGGGAGTTATGCATGACAGAACACGATGCCGAGGGCAAGGCTCTCGATTTAAGACTGATGCGCGTAATAAGTAAATCCGTGGAAGTATTATACGCGAGCTTAGAAGATGCCATTAAAAGCTATGGGCTTAGCATGGAAACCTTTCGAATTCTCGAGTTTCTTTACAGTAAAGGCGCGCACACCATCCAGAAAATCAGCGAAACTTTCTCGATCCCTAACGGAAGTATCACCTACGTGGTCGATAAGCTTGAGAAGAAGGGGCTTGTGGAACGGCTCCCTTGCCCAGGCGATCGACGTAAAATAAATGTGGCATTGACCGGGGAAGGACGACGCTACTTCGACAATATCTTCCCTCAACATGTTCAGACGATTTCCGACAATTTGTCCTTCGCGTCGGATGAGGAGAAGCTCGAACTTATTAAAGTGCTGAAAAAAATCGGATATGGAATCAAGAATCGCGAAGGCAATGCAAATCATGATGGGGGGAATTGAAAGTGGAAATAGGCGTAGATACGTTTGTCGAAACAACTCCGGACGTTCAAACGGGCGTTACGATGAGTCATGCGCAGCGATTGCGTGAGGTTGTGGAAGAAATCGTCCTGGCCGATCGAGTGGGGTTGGATGTATTCGGGGTCGGCGAGCATCATCGCAAGGAATTCGGGGATTCCGCTACTGCCCTTGTGCTGGCGGCAGCGGCGCCCATGACCAAAAGGATCCGCTTAACCAGTTCGATTACCGTGCTCTCTGCTGCAGATCCCGTACGCGTGTTTCAGGAATTTGCCACGTTCGACGGCATTTCAAACGGACGCGCGGAGATGATCGTAGGTCGAGGTTCGATGGTCGATGCGTTCCCGTTGTTCGGTTATGATTTGAAAGACTATGAAGCGCTTTTCGAAGAGAAACTGGAACTATTATTAAAATTAAGAGACTCGGAGAAGGCAACCTGGAAAGGAGGGCATCGACCGGCTTTTACGAATTTGGGTGTATATCCGCGTCCGGTTCAGAACCCTTTACCCGTATGGATCGGCAGCGGGGGTAACCCGGAATCGGCAATACGCGCAGGCGTACTAGGATTGCCGCTTGTATTGGCGATCATAGGCGGGAGCCCCTTGCGGTTTGCTCCGATCGTGCAACTCTATAAGAACGCAGCCGCTCGCGCAGGACATGATGAGTCGAAATTACGCGTAGCCGTACATTCCCTCGGTTTCGTTGCGGAGAGTACTTCGCTTGCGGTCGACCAGTATTTCCCTCCCACGCAAGCATCGTTTGATTTATTCGGAAAAGAGCGCGGTTGGGGAACATATAGCCGTTCGCACTTCGATGCCGAACGCAGCTTGGAAGGCGGACTTTACGTAGGCGATCCCGAAACGGTGGCCAACAAAATCATCCACATGCGCAAACATTTAGGCTTCACGCGATTTTTCCTGCATTTACCTGTCGGCACAATGCCTCATCATGAAGTTATGAGAGCCATTGAACTGTTGGGAACAGAAGTCGCACCGCGAGTTCGGGAAGAGATAGCAAGATGGGAACCCGAAGAAGGAATGGAAGTGCTTTAACAGATATTGCTGCAAAATCTAAGTAATCGCTATGTATATCCTCGTTTTATAAAGGGATTGCAAATAAAATGTGCCTCATAAAGTTGCAAAATATGGACTCATATAAGGGAAGTGAATTGAAATGAATGTATTATCCATCGTATTGCAAAGCGTGTTGACTCTGATGTTCTTAATGGCCGGATTCGGAAAAATTTCAGGTTCCAAGATGCAAGTTGAAAGCTTTAAGCGCTGGGACTGCCCCAATGGTTCCGAGTCGTAACGGGGCTGATTGAATTTGTCGGCGCCGCAGCCTTAATCATCGGTTATTGGGATGCGAGTTGGGTCGCCGTGGGAGCCATCATACTCGGGATTACAGGTATCGGCGGCATTATGACGCACCTTCGGGCTAAAGATTCTTTCAAGGATACGTTCATGATTATTCTTCTGGCCATTATCGGAATCGTATTGTTTGCTCTTCACGCATCCGAACTTAGCGATTTCCCGGGGTTTAATTAATTTGTCCAATGTATGATTTGAAAACATTTCGATAAGATTAACTTTGCCGCAAAGAACAAGTCTGGGGTGGAAGAAGTCGATCAGTTCTCTCTCCGGACAAACCACGGAATAGGAGTAAGCACTTATATGGGAATGATTGACAATAAGATCGTGTTAATCACCGGCACAGGAGGAGGTCTGGGTCGCGTCGCGGCGCTGACATTTGCGCGAGAAGGTGCAAAGGTCGTCGGGTGTGACATCAATGTTGATGCCAACAACGAGACGGTCGAACTCTTACGTCACTCCGAAGTCAAAGATGCGACAGTAGTCCAGGTCATTGAAAGAAATATGTTTTTCCTGAAGAATGGACCAAGTATAATATCGATTTCATAACACGTGTTAACTTTGGATACGGTCGGAATTCGACCTCTTAGCTCATAAAGAAAGTGTGATTGGAGTATTCGGATTATTTTTATTTAACGAATGTATTTATCTATATATTTTATGATACAATATATATAGATAAGGAGAGTGTGAAAATGATTACCTTTGATACAAATCAATTAGATACCATGGCTTGGAACAATACAGTTATTCAAATGCTAATTCGGTTGGGGGAATATAAAGGCAAACAAGCCTTGTACTTTCAACAATCTCCTGAAATATTAACAGCTCTTAAAAATGTGGCGATTATCCAAAGTACTGAATCGTCGAATCGGATTGAAAAAATTATTGTAACCAGTAAAAGGCTTGAACTACTTGTTCATGAGAAAGTAGCGCCCCAGGATCGATCGGAGTCTGAAATTGCAGGCTATCGAGATATTTTGGAAGTTATTCATAGTTCTGCAGAACATATGAGAGTTAATAATGGTTTAATCAAACAGATGCACCGTGATCTGATGAAATATGCCACTGGAGCTGGCGGGCGGTGGAAGCAAGCAGACAATAACATTACTGAAACCTTGCCAAATGGTAATGTGTTAATCCGGTTCGTCCCAGTGCCGGCATTTCAAGTCGATACAATGATGCAGAGTTTGAACACGGGTTTTCAGGCTAAACGTGATAATGGAGGAATTGGTGATCTAATTCTTATCGCGGTGTATGTGCTTGATTTTCTCTGTGTGCATCCCTTCTCAGATGGGAACGGACGAATGGCTAGGTTAATAACTCTTCTGCTGCTGTATCAAGCTGGATACGAAGTAGGGCGGTATGTCAGCATCGAAAAGATTATAGAAGAAACTAAAGAACAGTATTACAATACCCTGTACCACTCTTCCATGCATTGGCACGAAGGCAAGAATAACTTGTTGCCCTGGATCGAGTACTTCCTTTCTATCATGATTAAAGCCTATCAACGGTTTGAAGAACGTGTTGGGAGCTTGGATAGAGGTAGGGGCTGGAAAGCCCGTCAAGTGGAAGCTGTTATTAAACATATGATGGCCGATTTCACGGTTGCCGACATTTTAGAGCGTTGCCCAGGTATTGCAGGGCCAACCATCAGGCAGGTATTGAATAAACTGAGCCGAGAAAAGCAGATTGAAAGTATTTCTATGGGGCGAAATGCAAGATGGAGAAAATCGGAGATATGACTTAATCCTTGAGAGGAATGAACATGCAATGGAAGTGCTTTACTAAATACGGAGAGCTACTAATGTTTGAAGGTAGGGGTGCAGCTCTGCTGCGGTCAGGAGGCACAAACCTTGACTCGTAAAGAAGTTTGGCAAATGAGCGTTGAGGAACGACTATCGAGGCTGTTAAAAAGGATTCCGGATACAGTTTGGATGAATGATGAGGTTGTTGAATCCACTGGACAAGTTCCTATCCAATATAAATCAGAGTTTTCAAATGATGTAAAACGTCTTCTTCAACGTTTGGAGAATCATCATCATTGGTGGTCAAAGATTCTATCTGAAACAGAGAAGCAGCCAAAACTATCAGTTATAAAAACGGGTAAAAGAAAGATTGAAGAAAATTAAAGTGATGATGATTAACATCTACAGACCCCGAATTATCGGCAGCGGGGACAACTTGAAGCACTCCGCGACGGAAGAGAGTCCGCGGCCTACAGTGTCTTTTGGGCCGGATGGTCTGCTTACCTTTGCGTTTACAGCTATGTATTCTAATGGCGTGGTGAAGATGGATGTGGTGACGGTTAGCGTTTTGGATAATATTTACGATTTCATGCGTGAACATCGCGTGAAGTAAGTTGTTTATTTTAGCATTCTGTAGCTCGTTTTGAGCTGCAGGGTGCTTTTTTTTGTTCCCCGAACCTTTTTGGATCCCCCAGCTCGTTCAGTCGGGAGGATCAAGCGAATGACAGGCTCAAAGCCAGGCAAGAACGGCCTACCTAAGAGCCTGTACACGTTCCATAGATCCTCTTTTCCTCCTTTGAGTTCCGACGGCAGGGCACAGGACATCATTCCTCTTCGCTGCCGCTGCGTTCCAATCATCTCCTGCCAAGCCAATGGCCGTAGATTGCCTCAGTTGCTCTCCGGCAAACTACGAAGAGCTATACTCCATGTGGTTTCTTTTGTTTAAAATTTTTTTCTCAATCCAAAATCCAGTTGTATACGAACCCAAAACAGGCCCTCGATGGGACAGTGATATTTAGACATTTAACCAAAATAGAAATGATATAAACGACTCTTTCTGGGAGTCGTTTTTTTATTTTGAAGGTATCATTAAAGTCATAATTATACGTTTTTTGGAGCTTGGCTTCTCTTATATCCAAATTTTTTTAATTCGGTAAAATCCAAAACTCTTTTACCCTTTTGTAATCCCAATCTGGAATTAACCAGTTTATTTCACCACTTCTGTACACACGCCAGATGAGCAGTCCTTCATCATTGGTTAGCTGCAATCTATAACTGTTTTTAGTTTTAGAATTGGGGATTCTTTTTTTATTACATATTTAAGTATGAGGAAAGTGAAAAACCGCATAAATATAGGAGAACTGGAAAGAATGGCTATTAAAACCTACAATGAGGTGATAGCATGCAAGAAGCTCGAAAAGATGGATGGAAGTCTGATGAAGATCATTTACTAGCAGAAATCGTCCTAAGTCATATTCGAGAAAAAAGTTCACAGTTAGTAGCATTTAATGAAGCTGCAAAACAATTAGGAAGGACAGAAAGCGCATGTGGCTTTAGATGGAACTCCCTAATACGCAAACAATACGTAACGGAAATTAAAGCAGCCAAACAAGAACGAAAACAAAGCCCCAACGCTAAACAGGTAACGCAACAGATAAAAGTTTCCACTATAGTAGAAGAAATAGAACAGGAATACATGCCTGATTACATGGTACAGATTATTCTATTAGCTAATAAGCAGAAGCAACTTATTATAAATATGGCTAGTCAAATCAGTAACTTAAAAGAGCAATTAAAACAGAAAAACAATGAGCTTGAACATTTAAAAAAGAATGCTCAACAAAACATTACTGAAGAGACATTAAAAGATGACTTCGAGACGTTACTCCGAATATTCCATAGAGCAAAGAAATTGACTTAACAATTGTCCGAATGAAGAGTGGAGGTATTATCCCTGAAGCTTTATAACCGAACATCGATTTAGACCACGTTCGATAAACTCTTCTTTTTCTAAGTTCTTTGGCCCAACCCAGTGACCCTGCCCCGAATAGATAGACACATAGAAAACCTCTATAATATACGTGGAGGGATTTAATATGGGGCAGCGGAAGAAGTTTGACAAAGCATTTAAGGAGCAAGTAGTACTACGAATCTTGGCTAAGGAATCAACAGTAGACGATGCGGCCAAGGAACTGGATGTTCACTACACCACAGTCCGAGACTGGGTGAGAACGTATAAACGTGATGGAGAAGGCGCATTTCCAGGCAGTGGGAATTTAAAGGCTGAAGATGATGAGATGCGCAAGCTACGAAAGCAGCTCGCAGACTTAAAAGAAGAGAATGAAATCTTAAAAAAGGCGGCGGCCTACTTCGCGAAAAATCTGAAATAATCACGTTCACATTCATCTATGAACATCGCTTCGAATTTCGGATTGCGAAGTGGAGGCACGGGTTCATATATTTTGAACTTTGTTTCCAAAACACCTGTGGCTGAGATCCACCTGTACGATGGGGATGATATCCGCAATCGGGAATATTTGGGCCAAAAAAACCGTACCAACAAATCATAATCAAGCCTGGAATAACGGTAAAATTCGTTGTCAGTCAGTACGAGTCGCCATCAACGGAAACCAGCAGTACAAAGAATTATGTATTGTGGATTAATGAGATACCTATCGAATAATAAGGCATAAAGGGAATAGAACGAGTGTTCGAAAGATCGCTCGGAGAAAATTGGCTAAAACGGCCGAATATGTCGCTTTACGAGATTTGTCACTACTTTGTATAATGATCTTGTTCTTCCTCTCTAGTAACTAAGTGCAGATGCTTTTAAGAGCGGAGCGTTAAAGCACGAGCAGCGCGCATGTGCTTCTGTTTATGCGCTCGGTTTTTAAACATCAGCTGCACGAGAAGGAAGTTTCAACGAGTGATAAAGCCGTTCCACTCTACTTCACCGTCTGAAATGCACCCCACGTTACCGGAAAATCGTACGCGAGGGTGCCTCCTCACCATTGCATCGATCGTAATCTGCTCGTTACTGAGCATGGAATGTATAAACTTAATACAATCTGGGCATTATAGAAATACGGAGGGGTATAGACGAGGCCACTGAAAAAGTCCAAATCTTATAAACAGGATACCTTACCTCCACTTCGAGGGAGGGTATC
>NZ_JBHSOW010000071.1:0-54423 GCF_042656405.1 Paenibacillus solisilvae
ATGAAAAAGCTCCCCTTACGATAACAGGTTTTATTATTTCACCTGTCTACCGTAAGGGGAGCATATCAAAGCGATTAACCGGACCCTATGCTGCAGCTTTTTTTCTGTGTGGCCGTTAACGAACGTTGATCACATGAATCGTATACCTCGGCATATTGTACCGAAGTGTAGATATCGCTTTTTGCCGCACCTGAGCCTCGTCATATCCAGGCTTGGTCTTGATTCTCACATACAGATTGGGGCCTTGAAACATGAGAGAGGCATCCGCTATGCCTTGTACATGATCCTTGAGCTGTTTCTCCGCAAACTTGCCATCATCATTGTAATTAAGAAATTGCCCGTTACGATTCGGCAAGTGCGGATTGCTGTTGGATAATCCCATATATCCGTCATTACCGTAGGAATTGGAATTCATGTTGTTGCTGCTGTTTTTATTGCCGCATGCAGATAATGAGATTGCTGCAAAGAGTGCTAATGCAGCCAGAGAAAGCTTCTTATAGGTTTGCTTCGTATTACGTTCATGGATCCGACCGCGCAAGGCTGATCGACCCTTCAAATCGTCCAATAAAAAAACCTCCCTTTAACCATTAGGATGGCTGAGGGAGGTTCTTGTATTCTGCTAATTTTCGGCAGAAAAGGTTGGATAACCTTAGATACCGTATTTCTTTTTGAATTTGTCCACGCGGCCGCCAGCATCCAGGAACTTCTGTTTACCCGTATAGAATGGGTGGCATTGGGAACAAACCTCTACGCGAAGGTTCTCTTTAATCGAACCGGACTCGAAAGTGTTGCCACAAGCGCAAGTAACTGTAGTGATGTGGTATGTCGGATGTATACCTTGTTTCATTGCGTTCACCTCTTTTTCTGCCCTGAGCCGTGTTGACACAGAGTTAAATACATACTATTAGATTATAGCACGGACAGCCTATTTGTTGCAATGCATGATTATTATCTCACCGCTGCCGGAGGAACATGCGTGTACGAACCGATGACCACATCCGGCACCTCATCCGCAAAAATCTCCAGCATTTGCTTCATCCCGTAAATCTCACCTTGAGCCTTGGGAATTAAAGACAGATAGCTCTCTGGATCTATGTTAAGATTACGCATTTGGATAAATCTCAATCCTGTCCGTTTGACGAAACCAAGCATCGCTTCAATCTCTTCCTCACGGTCTGTAACGCCCGGGAAGATCAGATAGTTAATGGAGGTATACACCCCTTTATCGGCTGCGTAACGCAGTGATTTCTCTACGTTGGCCAGCGTATAACCACGCGGCTTATAATAAGCATTGTAATGGTCATCCAGAGCGCTGATTGTACTTACGCGCATCAAGCTCAGGCCAGCATCTACAATACCGCGGATGTGATCGGTTAATCCTGCATTGGTATTAATATTAATATGGCCGAGCGATGTACGGCTGCGCACTTCACGCATCGCCTCGATAATGATCTTCGCTTGTGTAGAGGGTTCTCCCTCACAGCCTTGACCGAAACTAATAATGGAGTCCGGCGTGATCAGGTGCTCCATCATAATATCGACGATTTCCGATACGGTTGGCTTAAAATCCATTCGCGTCTGAGGCGCAGGAAATGCACTGTCTTCCGGCTGCTCCGAGATGCAGCCGAAACAGCCTGCATTACAGGAGTAGGACACCGGTACTGCCCCTTCCCAGCGCTGTAAGAAGGTATTGGATGCCGTTAGGCATTCATAACCAAGCGCACAGTTCGAAAGATGCTTATACAGGCGGTTCTCCGGATATTTGGCTAAGAGCCGATCAACTTGAAGACTCAATTCCTGCGGATCGCAGTTCAGCGGATTCCATCTCTGCGGATCATCGGTCTTATGAGCGGCTACATAAAACCCTCCGTCCTTCCATACGACAGCCGAATAGCCAAACAAAGGGAGCACCTGCGTCTTATCTGTTTTCACGTAACTCGGAATATTAAGACGGGTAAAGCCCTGCGGCAGTAATGCCCCAACAGCTTGAACATCGCCCGGCAGAGGACGGATCTCTCCAGATGCCGCATGAATGCCGATTGGCCGCGTATAGGGTAGCCCGACTAATGTAGCTCCTTCCGGCAGCGGAATCAGTTCATCCTCCATCAGCTCTACTACCATATCCCCACTGCGTCCAAGGCCGATCCAATCAGGATGGTCGAACAAGTTGCCCTGTTCGTCTGCGTATACAAGATTCATTTTCGTTACCTCCTGAGAGTTTACTGCGTAAGCTTACTTCGTAAGCATAATCCACCTTTTTACGCAGCAAACTCACTTCGTAAACATAAGCCTGTTTTTGGTGAATGCAAAACTCGCTGTGTAAGCATATACTCTGTTTTGCGGAGCAGCACTCACTAATGTAAGCCAAGTCCTACAGAACCGCCACACTAGGTGACAGGGGTCGTACGAGATGGGCGTCTGCCTGCACTCGTGCCTCCGGAGCTTTGCGTCCGGCTTGGCGGCGGTGTTGGAGCAGCCGATGTATCAAGCGACATGAGGAACTCCTCATTGGTTTTCGTGTCCGCAAGCTTCTTCAAGAAACCATCTACAAACTCCATGGAATCGTTCATGTTTTTGCGGATTGCCCATACTTTATCAAGCTCTTCCTTCGTAAGCAGCATTTCCTCGCGGCGCGTGCCGGAACGGCGAATATCAAGTGCCGGGAAGATCCGGCGCTCAGCAAGCTTACGGTCTAGATGGAGCTCCATATTGCCTGTACCTTTAAATTCTTCATAAATGATGTCATCCATACGCGAACCCGTTTCAATCAGCGCGGTTGCCAGAATCGTCAGGCTGCCGCCCTCTTCCACATTACGGGCGGATCCGAAAAACCGTTTAGGACGATGAAATGCCGCCGGATCTATACCGCCGCTTAACGTACGTCCCGATGCTGGAACGACCAAGTTATAGGCACGAGCAAGCCGCGTAATACTGTCCAGCAGAATGACGACATCTTTCTTATGCTCAACAAGGCGAAGGGCACGCTCAAGTACAAGCTCTGCAACCTTTATATGATTCTCCGGCAGCTCATCAAATGTAGAGGCTACAACCTCTCCCTTAACGGAACGCGACATGTCCGTAACTTCCTCCGGGCGCTCATCAATAAGCAGAACAAACAATTCAATCTCAGGATTATTAGTAGAAATGCTGTTTGCAATTTCCTTGAGCAGTAAGGTTTTACCTGCTTTGGGAGGGGCAACAATTAATCCGCGTTGGCCAAGTCCAACAGGTGCAAGCAAGTCCATAATTCGCGTTGAGAGTTTGTTAGGCGCTGTCTCGAGCACAAGCTTCTTTTCAGGATAGAGAGGAGTTAGGGCAGGAAAGTGAAGTCGTTCAGCAGCATGTTCGGGGCTTTCTCCGTTAACGGCATTAACTTGCAATAATCCAAAATAACGTTCATTTTCTTTAGGTGCACGACATTTACCAGAAACGAGGTCACCCGTTCTCAAATCAAATTTACGAATTTGTGAGGCCGAGATATAAATGTCTTCCTGACTCGGCAAATAATTAATCGGTCTAAGAAAGCCGAAGCCTTCCGATAAAATCTCAAGCACACCTTGCATAAACATGAGGCCGCTCTGCTCAGCCTGCGCTCGCAAAATAGCAAAAATCAATTCTCTCTTATTCAGCTTCCCGTAATAGGGGATCTGATGTTGTTTCGCCAGCTTATAAAGCTCTGTGAGCTTCATCACTTCAAGATCCGTGATCTGAAGTTCGGACATATTATCACCACTTCTTTATCAATGTTCAATATAGACTAACTTGTTCCATCATTGCCTGAATTGGCACAGTCTATTCCCGTGCCAATTCTTTACCTAAGGGACATCTGCAAATGTTACTCCTGCTCCCGCCAAACATCAGCGCCGAGTCTTCTTAAATTGTCTACCAAATTGTCATAGCCCCGGTCTATATACTCAACGCCGGCAATCTCTGTAATGCCCTCTGGCACGGTTAGCGCAGCTACTACAAGAGCAGCACCCGCACGCAAATCGGCGGCACGCACTTTGGCGGCATTCAGAGGTCCTCCCTCAACGATAGCGGATCGGCCTTCAACACGGATATTCGCACCCATGCGGGTAAGCTCCGGTACATGCTTAAACCGGTTGCTGTAGACATAATCACTCAGAATACTAACACCTTGCGATTGCGTCAGCAGGCTGGTCATTGGGGATTGAAGATCTGTGGCAAAACCGGGGTATACGAGCGCCTTTACATCAATGGCTTCATAGTGGGGTTGTCCAACAATTCGAATAGACTCATCCATTTCATACACATGAATACCCATCTCTTGCAGCTTTGCCGTCATCGCTTCCATATGCTTCGGTATGACATTATCAATTAAAATATCACCGCGTGTTGCTGCTGCGATAATCATGTACGTTCCAGCTTGAATGCGGTCAGGAATGATTGAATGCCGGCAGCCATGCAGACTATCGACGCCTTCAATTCGGATCGTCTCCGTTCCGGCTCCTTTAATTTTCGCGCCCATGGCGTTTAGAAGAGTAGCTACATCTATAATTTCAGGCTCTTTTGCCGCATTTTCGATAATTGTGGAGCCTTTTGCCCGAGAGGCAGCAAGCATAATGTTAATCGTTGCACCGACACTAACGACATCCAGATAAATCTTCGCACCGCGCAGCTCTTTGGCCACGATTCGTACGGAACCATGGTCATTCGTTACCACAGCACCAAGCGCTTCAAACCCTTTAATATGCTGGTCAATCGGTCTTGGCTCAAAGTTGCAGCCGCCCGGTAAACCTATGGTCGCTTCGCCGAACCGGCCAAGCATGGCACCCATCAAATAGTAAGAGGCACGCAGTAATTTTACTTTCCCGTTAGGCATTGGAGTAGACTTCATAGCTGAAGGGTCAATAACAATTGTATCCCCATTCCAAGTCACTGTTCCGCCAAGCTCTTGCAAAATATCACTATAAACTGCTACATCACTCAAATGCGGTAAGTTGTCTAGCGTAACTGTCGATTCTGCCAATATGGCTGCAGGCAGAAGGGCAACAGCGCTATTCTTGGCCCCGCTTATTTGCACGGTTCCCCGCAGTGGCCGTCCACCGCGTATCATTAATTTTTCCATCAGTCTCATTATCCTCCCATTCGGAAGGGAACAAAGGAAAAACCGCTGTTACCCTGCGCACATACCGCCGCCTAGTCGAAACCAAGCGGCGGTATTATGCTGATAAGCCAGCGCAGCGCTGCATGAGGGCTGCTCTTTAACAAATACGCCGGCTTAAGTCAGGATTGGACAGGCGGTTTGATTCTTTGTTCCGGTTGTTACGCTTGGTTGCTGCTGCCGAACAAACGGATTTTCTCTTGGACAACGGCTTGCATTGCTGCACGTGCAGGCACCAGGTATTTACGCGGATCGTATACGGTCGCGTTGCCGCCCAGCACTTCACGAATTGTGTTTGTACAAGCTACTTGGTTCTCTGTGTTCACGTTGATTTTACCTACGCCGGCTTGGATGGACAAACGAATCGCTTCGTCAGGAACGCCTGAACCGCCATGCAAAACAACCGGTACCGGAATAGCATCGGATACTTTTTGAATGATATCGTAGTGGATTTTTGGTTCGCCTTTGTACATACCGTGAGCTGTACCAACAGCGATTGCCAAGCAATCTACACCTGTTTCTTCATAGAAGCGGATAGCTTCCTCTGGTTTAGCCATCGACGCATGCTCTTCGTCTACGCTGATGTCATCCTCAACACCGCCGATTGTTCCAAGCTCACCCTCAACGGAAACACCCATTGCGTGTGCGGCTTTAACAACTTCTTTAGTGATTGCGATGTTTTCTTCCAGGGAATAGTGGGATCCGTCAAACATAACGGAGGAGAAGCCCGCACGGATACATTTCATTGCAACTTCAAAGCTGCTGCCGTGGTCAAGGTGAAGCGCAATAGGCAAACCGGATTTTTTAGCTGCTGCTTCAGCAATAGCTACTGTAAATTCGATACCCATATACTTCAATGCGCCTTCGGATACACCAAAGATAAATGGCGATTTTTCAGCGATTGCAGCCTCAACGATCGCTTGCGCGAACTCAAGGTTGTTCATGTTGAACTGTCCTACAGCGAACTTGTTCGCTTTTGCTTTTGGCAAAAATTCATTCATAGAAACGAGTGGCATGGTTCTCTATTCCTCCTAAATTTGTACGAAGAAGTTAGGCTTGCTTCGTATGCTTGTGATTGTTTTCAGTGAAGCCCCGGTTCACTTTCCACGAAAGTAATCGCCATTAGGCATACGCTGAAAAGTAATCTCTATTCACGCTTCTGATATCTCATACCGTGTTATTATACCACAACCAAAAGTTGTTTGGTACAGGTCTTTAAAACCGCTCAAAAATCTCCAATTCCGGCATCCAGTCAGGAATAGAGCCAAAAAAAACAAGGACCTTAATCAGGTCCCTGTCGCATACCAATTATTCGATTCTCCACCGCGCAATTGAAGATTAACGGCCATTCTCATCTCGTCGATGTCAAAGGGCTTCGTGAAATGCATTAAAGCACCATGATCCGTTGCTTCCTTGATCATGTCCAGCTCACCATAAGCGGTCATCATAATAACTTTGATCTCTTTATTGATGGCTTTGATATGCTTTAAAATCTCAAGCCCGTCCATTCCTGGAATTTTCATATCCAACAGAACAAGATCCGGCTCATCATTTCTAACGATTTCAAGCGCCAATTTGCCATTGGAAGCCTGGGAAGTATTATACCCTTCACTGCTGAATACTTCCATTAACAAGATACGAATACCATTCTGATCATCCACGATCAATACTTTATTCTTATCCAACTTGAAGCCCTCCCAGATACATGAGTCTCCGTAACATGTATTGGACAGCTCCCAATGACATTCAATTGGGGAGCTTTCCCATATTCGTTAATTAATTCGAGCCTCAATATCCATTCTCCTGCTTCTTGCTGGAAAAAAAATAAATATCTTCCTTTACAATTAACCTTCAGCTACCTGCAGCGCTGCCCTTACGAATCCACGGAACAGCTTTTGCGGACGGTTCGGGCGAGAAGTGAATTCCGGATGGAATTGAACAGCCAGGAACCATGGATGATCGGGATATTCCACCATTTCAACAAGGCGGCCGTCAGGCGACGTACCTGTAATGCGAAGGCCGGCTGTTTCCACCTGCTCACGGTATTCATTATTGAATTCATAACGGTGACGGTGACGCTCATACACCAGCTCATCATCATATTCACGCTCAGCAAGCGAGCCAGGAACCAGTTTGCAAGGGTACAAGCCAAGGCGCATTGTTCCGCCCATGTCCTCGATATCCTTCTGCTCCGGGAGCAAGTCGATAACCGGGAATGGGGTAGACGGGTTGATCTCGGAGCTGTTGGCATCTTGAAGTCCAAGCACGTTACGAGCATATTCGATAACCGCTACCTGCATGCCCAGGCAAATACCGAAGAAAGGCACTTTCTGCTCACGCGCATAGCGAATCGCTGTGATTTTTCCTTCAATACCGCGATCGCCAAAGCCGCCCGGCACCAGAATTCCGTGAACGCCTTGAAGTTTGTCCGCTACATTATCATTGGTCAGCTCTTCGGCATTGACCCAGCGCAGCTTCACATCTGCATCCGCATCGAATCCGGCATGACTTAGCGACTCGACAATACTCAGATAAGCATCATGCAGTGCAACATATTTACCGACAATAGCAATCTCAGTCGATCGGCTAAGCTGCTTCACGCGTCTTACGAGATCTTCCCACTGCGTCATATCCGGCTGCGATGTATTCAGCTTCAAGTGATTGACGACGATCTCATCCAAACCTTGTTCGCGCAAATTCAGCGGCACTTCATACAAGGTGGATGCATCGCGGCATTCAACGACTGCATTCGCATCAATATCGCAGAACAGCGCGATTTTGCGTTTGAGATCGTCAGCCAGCGGGTATTCGGTCCGACAAACGATCACGTTCGGCTGAATTCCGATGCTTCTTAGTTCTTTTACACTGTGCTGCGTCGGTTTGGTTTTCACTTCACCCGCCGCTTTGATATAAGGAATCAGTGTAACGTGGATGTACATGACATTGTCGCGGCCGATATCACTCTTGATTTGGCGAATGGCCTCAAGAAACGGAAGGCTCTCAATATCACCGACGGTGCCGCCGATTTCCGTAATGACGACATCTGAACCTGTTTCTTTGCCTGCACGGAAAACACGGTCCTTGATTTCATTCGTAATATGCGGAATAACCTGCACCGTACCGCCAAGATACTCGCCGCGGCGCTCTTTGGTAATAACGGTGGAATAAATTTTCCCTGTAGTTACGTTGCTGTTCTTGGAGAGATTAATATCAATAAACCGCTCGTAGTGACCTAAGTCCAAATCGGTTTCCGCTCCATCATCGGTTACGAAAACCTCCCCGTGCTGGTAAGGACTCATTGTTCCCGGGTCGACGTTAATATAAGGGTCAAACTTTTGAATAGTCACTTTCAGGCCGCGATTCTTAAGCAAACGACCAAGTGATGCTGCCGTAATTCCTTTACCGAGAGATGATACAACACCACCGGTCACAAAAATGTACTTAGTCACTGATAATACCCTCCACGCTGCTAGGTTAAAGTATAGGGTTGCCCATTTTGAGACGAAAAATGGCCCGTAAAAAAGAAAAAAGTGACACCCGTATAAACGGGGCACTTTCGTAAATTGGCTATTTCTATACATGTCCGATCTTGAAGCCCATGCAATAGTTTACTCCGCAGGACTACCCCCTGTCAAGCTAACATGACAGGAGGTTTTCTGGGCTATTTTTACTTCTCGTCTTCGTCGTCCTCGTCGTCAAAGTCGTCTGAGGAATCCTCTTCGTCTTCGTCGCCTTCAACCTCAGCTTCTTCGTCGATTGCTTCCTCTTCAAGCTCCTCGTCGTCGATGAGAACTTCCTCGTCAACTTCCGCTTCTTCTTCCGCTTCGTCGAAGAGCTCCTGATCCTCATCGTAAGAATCGAAATCATCTTCATCCGCTGCGTAGGTTTCTTCTTCCTCGTCCGGGTACACTTCCTCATCATCATCTTCATCGTTGATGATACGGGTACGTTTGGCATTGCCCACCGGATCTTCGTTCTTCTCAACAGGGTACCAGCGTTTCAGTCCCCACATGTTGCTGCCGACACACGCAAAACGTCCGTCGATATTAATTTCTGTATATACTTGCGCAATCACTTGGTTGATTCCATCTTGGGACAATCCCCGGATTTTGGCAATTTCAGCCATAATATCGCGATAGTAAAACGGGGTATTAGCCGCTTTCAGCAATTCAAACGCTAAATCTACCATCGGCATTTCCTTAATGCGCTCCGGGTCGATTTTCAAAGTAATCTCGCTGCTCATTACGGGACACTTCCTCTCATGCGAATCTGCTTGAATATCAAGCAATCCATTATCAACCTATAGTAAAACCTATTTCCTTTAAAAAAGCAAGCCTGCTCTTCGCAGGCGAATAATTAGCGGTACCCGTCCTACCATTCATCGTTCGCTGCTTGTCCTGTTCGAATGACAAACCAATCATCGGGCGATGAATGCCGCTTGATCCGTAACGGACAAAGGCGCCATTATCGTACGCAAACAAAAAAAGAAAAAGCGAAGAAAGAATCTCCGCTTTGACTGTATCCTTCCGGATCAGGCTTAGGGCCGTTCCGGTTGTTAGAGCCGTGTGCTGACTCTTGATTTATATTATGTCTCCGCACGGCGAATGACACGGTTTTGCGCCTAATTATATGAAAAAAGGCAACTTGCTTATACAGCTTGTTACGCTCGTTCATACAATACCTCAGCATGATCTGCTTGGAGGGGACGCCAAATTTGGACAGAACCGAAATTCTCCGTTGTCTGCACACCGCGCAATCTTGTCATGCCCATAATTCGAAACGCCGGATCGTCCGCTTCCAGCAGAGCGGCGACTATGAGCGTTTCCTTCATGAATGGTCGAAGCTTTACGCGAATACCGCCTCCCCGCAGGCCGTCAGACATATCCCTTTGATCAAGGCATTCTCTCTCCCCATATCAAATGCACAGCCTTCCCTCAAGCTGCCTGGAAGCATATGGACAGAAGACGATTCTCAGGTAACCGTTCACGCCACTGTCTATAAACCAGCTGCAAGGGATAAAGGGATTCCATGGGGCGTGCAGGAGATCAAAGCGCCGCTAGCTTGGAGTTTAACAACCGGTCACCGCATCAAAGTCGGAGTCATCGACACCGGGATCGATTTTGGCCACCCCGATCTGAAGCATTCGATTACCAGAGGCATCAATCTGCTTAACCGAGCCGCTCTCCCGCATGACGACAATGGTCATGGCACGCATATCGCGGGTACGATTGCAGCGGCTAACCAGCTGCAAGGTATGATCGGCGTCGCGCCACGATCAACTATTTATCCGGTTAAAGCCTTCGATCAGAACGGGAGCGCCTTCGTATCCGATATTATACTCGGCATCGATTGGTGTGTCCGCAACCGGGTAGATGTCATTAACATGAGCTTCGGAATGAAAACACGCAGCAAATCGCTGCTTAATGCGGTTACGAATGCGTATAACGCCGGGATCATTATCGTGGCTTCGTCGGGAAATGACGGTAAGCGCAAATCCATCGATTACCCTGCCAGATATCCGCAAACAATCGCGGTCGGTGCCACCAACCGCCTAAGGCGGATTGCCCCGTTCAGCAATCGCGGGCTGTATATCGATATCTATGCACCGGGAGATAAAATTTTCTCCTCCTGGCTGCGCGGCAAATATAACGAAATGAGCGGCACTTCAATGGCTACCTCTCATGTCAGCGGAGCCATCGCCCTGCTCCTGGCACATAAGCCCGGCCTGTCGCCGGGTGATATCAAATCAATTCTAAAACGGTCGATGATGCCGCTTCGAGGCACAAAAACTCCCCGATTAATCGGGGAGCTTGATGTATTGCGTATGCTGCAGGCCGTGGACCGGTAGGTCCCCGGCCTGACTTTTTAGGCTTGCACAGACAAGCTTACATGCGGTCAGGCGCAGACACACCGACAAGACGCAGTGCATTGGCAATCGTGATACGGGCAGCAGCCAGAAGCGCAAAACGGGCTTGTGTCTGGGCAGCATCCTCCGTGATAACGCGATCCGCTCTGTAGTAGCTGTGGAACAATGAAGCGATTTCGTATACATAGCGAATCAGGCGATGCGGCGCATATTGCTCGGCAGCTTCGGCGATTTCTTGCGGAAGCTCACCTATTTTACGAAGAAGATCAAATTCATGCTCCGTCGCAAGCTTGCTCAGATCCACCGACTCCAGAGGGAGAATAGTGATGCCCTGCTCCTCAGCCTGACGGAAGATGCTGCAGATCCGCGCATGTGCGTATTGAACATAAAAAACAGGATTCTCATTGGATGTCGAAATCGCAAGATCCATATCAAAATCAAGGTGTGAATCCATGCTGCGCATCGTGAAGAAATAGCGGATTGCGTCAAGACCGACTTCTTCCATAAGATCCTCCATCGTAACCGCCTTGCCGGTACGCTTGGACATCTTCATTTTCTCGCCGTTCTGGAACAGGCTGACCATCTGTGCAATCAGTACGACAAGCTTCTTCGGATCATTACCGAGCGCTTCCATAGCCGCTTTGACACGCGGGATGTAACCATGGTGATCAGCGCCCCAAATATTGATCATCCGGTCGAATCCACGGCTGTATTTGTCACGGTGGTACGCGATATCCGGCGTCAAATAGGTGTACGAGCCGTCATTTTTTACAAGCACGCGGTTCTTGTCATCGCCAAAAACGGTCGTATTCAGCCAAGTCGCGCCTTCCTCTTCATAGATATAACCGCTCGCACGAAGCGCCTCGAGTCCCTCTTCAACTTGTCCGCTCTCATAAAGAGCCGTCTCGCTGTACCAGACATCGAATTCGACACGGAATGCTTTAAGATCGCGTTTGATCTTGTTAAGCTCACGCTCCAAGCCATATTCACGGAAATAGGTGAAACGCTCCTCATCGCCAAGCGCCAGCAAACGGTCACCCTCAGATTCTACAAGCGCTTTGGCAAACCCGACAATATCCTCGCCATGGTAGCCGTCTTCAGGCATCGGCACCTCTTGGCCAAGCGCCTGCTTATAGCGCGCTTCAATGGAACGAGCCAAATTCGCCACTTGGTTTCCTGCATCATTAATGTAGTATTCACGAGTGACCTTATAGCCGGCGAAATCGAGAACGTTACACAGCGCATCGCCGACTGCAGCGCCGCGTGCATGTCCAAGATGCAGACTTCCTGTCGGATTCGCGCTTACGAACTCGACTTGAACACTTTGGCCTTTGCCGCTGTCGATTCGGCCGTACTCCTCGCCTTGACTTACGACCTCGGCAATAACAGGGTACAAATAGCTTTTGTCGATGCGGAAGTTGATAAAGCCGGGCCCTGCAATCTCTGCCGATTGGATAGAGGCTCGCTCGGTATTCAAGTTCGCAATAATCGCTTCCGCGATTTGGCGCGGATTCTTCTTGGCGAGCTTCGTCAGCTGCATGGCTGCATTCGATGCCAGATCTCCGTGCGACTTCTCCTTCGGCACCTCCAGTACAAAGACAGGGAGCTCCTCGCGGGTGACAAGTCCTGCCGCTACGACGGCATCGGCAATCGCTTCTTTGACTTTTTGATTCAGTTGTTCAATGACATTGAGTTTCATGGATGGATCCTCCCAAAAGTTTTGCGTGGTTTTACCTAAGCTTGCTGGAATCCAGCAGGATAGAGCACAAACTCGCTTCGTAAGTACAATCTTTGTTTTTGCGCGGCTTGCTTAGCCAAATTACTCGCTCCATTCTTCCGCACGCAGCCGGAGAATGAAATCATCCGTCTGCTCGTCTTCAACCCATAAGGTGTAATGCCACTCCAGAAGCATAGGCAGCGATGGGGTAATCGGCTCCGTTGATGATAAATCATCATTTGCAATGCCGCCAAACTGAGCCCACAGCAGATTGGTCTCGGTTTCTAACCGGAACCTTGCATGCGGCGATTCATATTGACCGGATCTGCGCTGGCCGAGCGCAAAAGTCTGTTCAGATACCACATCGCCCCGTCTTGTGACACTCAGCTCTCCATCACGCCAGCGGACGATGGTACGAACCTCGCTGCCTCCTTCATCGGTCTCTTCATAACGGACATAGATGGAGCGTTCCTTGCGGAACCATTCGCCGTCAAAGGTATTCGATTGCTTTTCCCCGTCGATTTCACTCTCCAGCGTTACCCTTACCCGTGCTCTGTCAGCCATTCTGTAGTCTCCCGTCCGTAAGTCTTATGTCCCCACTATATACAGGAAAACAACGAATATCAACGTTTTACATCACGTTAATAGAGAGCTTAAAGCGCTAAAAAACAAGAAAACCCCCGTCTCAATAAAGAGACGGAGGTAGATATCCGCGGTACCACTCTTCTAGCATCCCTTCCAGGAAAGCAAGCTCCCTATCGGAGCACTGCGCCTGTATCAAGATGCCTCTTAAACACGGTAACGGAGTGACCGGATTGACCTATGGCAGCCCAGCCGCTTTCAGTCAATCAACTCATGGGTGCGCTTCCCTACCATCGCTGTACCGGCTTTCACCGTCCCGGCTCGCTGCTAACTTCGATCTGTTAGGTACTGTCCCGTTCATCGTTTGTAGCGTTATTGTCCCTATTATATGCAACCTGTGGAAAAATGCAAGCGGAATCCGCGGTCTGCACGCTTAAAGCCTTGACTTTGCTTACGCCAGGAAGGGGCGAAGATCTCCAGGAGACCATCGGCGGGCCTATCAAAGAACTGACAGCTGTTACTTCTTCAAGTAAGGCAGCAGAACGCTCCAAGCCGCTATTCGGTCAGCGGTCGTACGCATCCGGTTGTTAGGAATCGGGCTTGAGGAAGGCAGCTTCAGCAGCTGCAGGCCATTCCAAATGGGATGTCCTTCAAAATGCTTTTTAAAGGTGTCGAAAGCCTTATTTCCGTTAAACGCCAGACATTCTATCCCTGGGTACCGGGCATATAAACCAGTTAGATCATTAGGCTTGGCATTACGAATGTTGGCGTCCAGGCTGCCCTCCCGTTCGCAGGAACCGATAACATCCCACAGCGCAACCCCCCGCTCCTGAGCAAAAGCAAGGCGTTTCTCATAGTCGGCATCGGGCGTTTGCCCAAACAGTCCATACATGATCGGCCAAAAATGATTGCGAGGATGCCCGTAATATTGATGCTTCTCCAAAGACGCCGTCCCCGGCATACTCCCGAGCACAAGCACCCTCGCATCGGCCCGAATAACAGGAGGAAAAGAGTGAACCAATATGAAGGGCACCTCCTAAAAGTTTTGCGGAGCGTTTCCTCCTGACTTATCATCGCAGCAAAACTGCTTCGAAAGCATACGCTTAGGTTTGCGATACTTCTTAAGAGGCTTCCCCGCGAGCCAAACTGCTTCGAAAGCATACGCTTAGGTTTGCGATACTTCGATATTTCTTGCAGAGCGCCTAATCGGCCAGGTTATCCGCTCAAGGCTGCGGCGAAGCAGGCGGCCTGCCCTCAAACTTCTCGATTTTGCGGCAGATATCATGCTGCCATTCGATATCGCCTGTCATGGAGGCGACCAGCGAGAGGTTATATAAATTCGCCAATTGGCGGCAGTATTCTGCGTTAACCTGCAGGCAGTGCTCCAGATCCATCTCTTCCTCGGCAGTCAAACGATGCCGGCTTCTCTTCGTCCAAAGCTCCGCAAGGCGTTCATGAATGGGTAAAATCGCCAAGGTTGTCTACCCCCTTTAGTTGCCATTATGGCCAAAACGAGCGTAAACCCATACGAATTCCCGGTGAAATTAACTCCGCCGAGCAAAGTCTATGTAAAAAACCGGCCTCTGCATGGTAATTACCCACAAGGCCGGTCGATATTTTACTTAATAAAGCCAAGAAGCATCTCGCGGATGACTTTGGCCGCCACGATCTGGGTCTGTTCCGTTGGGTCGTAAGCAGGCGCTACCTCTACAAGGTCGCAGCCGACAATGTTAACACCCGAACGCGCGATCGCGTGAACCGCATCGATCAATTCCTTCGATGTGATGCCTCCTGCTTCTGCTGTACCTGTACCAGGAGCAGCCGAAGGATCCAGCACATCGATATCGATCGTCAGGTAAACCGGACGTCCGGCAAGCTCTGGAAGCACCTTTTTCAAAGGCTCCAGCACTTCAAACGGATGGAAGTTAATATTTTCTTTGGCAAACTCCCACTCCTCGCGTGAGCCGGAACGGATACCGAACTGGTACACGTTCTTACCGCCGATCAGTCCTGCTGCCTTGCGCAGCGGCGTCGAATGGGACAGCGGCTCGCCTTCATACTGCTCGCGAAGATCGGCATGCGCATCGAAATGAATGATCGCCATGTCGGGATATTTCTTATAAACCTCTTGGAAAATCGGCCAGGATACGAGATGCTCGCCGCCTAATCCGATCGGTATTTTGCCATCCTCCAGGACGCCGCGAACGAACTCGCCGATAATATCGAGCGAGCGCGCTGCATTACCGAATGGCAGCAGCAGATCGCCGGCGTCGAAATATTCGATATCCTCTAAGCTGCGGTCGAGGTACGGGCTGTACTCCTCAAGTCCAATGGACACCTCGCGGATACGCGGCGGGCCAAAACGCGAGCCCGGGCGGAAGGATACGGTGAAATCCATCGGCATCCCGTAAATAACGGCTTTCGAGGATGAGTAGTCATCAGAGCTGAGAATAAACACGTTACCGGAATATTTTTGATCGAGTTTCATGAATGGACTGTGCCTCCTGTAACGGTTCTTATTTAACCAGATCTTCTACGAATTTAGGCAGCACGAAAGCTGCTTTGTGAAGACGAGGCGAGTAGTATTTGGTATCCAGCTCAGGAATGGACGCTTCATCCACCTCAAGCGGATCGTATTTCTTGCTGCCCATTGTGAAAGTCCACAGACCGCTTGGGTAAGTAGGCACGTTCGCCCAGTATACGCGCACGATCGGGAATACTTCCTTCACATCACTGTTGACGCTGGCAATAAGCTCCGAGTTAAACCATGGGTTATCGGTTTGGGCAACGAAAATTCCATCTTCTTTAAGCGCATCGTAGATGCCTTGGTAAAAGCCGCGCGTGAACAGGTTCACCGCAGGACCAACCGGCTCTGTGGAATCCACCATAACCACATCGTATTCATTCTTGTGATCATGAATGTGCATGAAGCCGTCGTTAACGATGACTTCAACACGCGGATCATCAAGGCCGCAAGCGATGTTCGGCAGGTATTTCTTCGAATACTCGATAACTTTGCCGTCGATGTCGACAAGAACGGCTTTTTCCACCTGCGGGTGCTTCAGAATTTCACGGATTACGCCGCCGTCGCCGCCGCCTACAACCAGGACATGCTTCGGATTCGGATGCGTATATAGCGCAGGATGAGCCACCATTTCGTGATAGACGAACTCGTCTTTATCGGTCGTCATAACCATGCCGTCAAGAACGAGCATCGTTCCGAATTCTTCGGTTTCGATCATGTCGAGCTTCTGGAATTCCGTTTGCTCGCTAACATACGTTTCTTTGATCTTAGCCGTGATGCCGTAGCTGTCCGTTTGTTTCTCGGTATACCACAATTCCATGGGTTATATCCCTGCTTTCGTTTATGTAATAGTTGCGCTTGATCACTAGGTCAATGGTTCATTCTGTATTATAAGTTAACGGGGGGAAAATGCAACCTTTTGGCGGATCTGCACGAAAATTTCACACTCCCTTTCACTGAGGCTGAATAGGTTCGTCCACTATTTTCCATACTAAAGAAATAACAAGGTTACACGGTAAGGGGACCTCTATCATGAAATTACTCAAATTTCGGCAGAACGGCCCAAAACGCCGGCTGCCTTTTCGCGTACGCATCGAGAAATGGATGCCAAAGCTTCGGGTCATCAAACGTCTGGCCATCTATACGGGGGCGGCCGTCGCTGTTATGCTCGCTGCCGCATTCTGCTTCCTGTTCTATCTGCGCACACAGTCACTGCCCGCTTCCTCCATCAGCCAATCCTCGCAGATGCTCGATCTGCGGGGGAATGTCATTGACTCTTTTCACGCTGGAGAAAACCGTCAGTCCGTTCCGCTGAAGGATATATCACCGTACTTAATTGAAGCCACGCTCGCGATCGAGGATCAGCGATTCTATGATCATCTCGGCTTCGATATGAAAGGAATGGCCCGCGCCGCACTCGTCAACGTAGAGCATCTGTCGACGAAGCAGGGCGCCAGTACGCTGACACAGCAGCTGGCCCGCAACCTCTATCTGACACATGAGCGGACATGGTCACGCAAGCTGAAGGAAGCGATGTATACCATTCAACTGGAGATGCATTACTCCAAGGATGAGATTCTGTCGCTTTACTTGAATCAAATCTACTACGGCCACGGTGCATACGGCGCCGAGGCGGCCGCCGAACAGTATTACGGCAAGCATGCTTCCGAGCTGACCCTCGCCGAGAGCGCAATGCTGGCTGGCATTCCGAAGGGACCTAAGTATTACTCCCCTTATATGGATATGAAGAATGCCAAGGATCGGCAGAAGACGATTCTGCATACGATGGCGGATCAGGGGATCATTCCGCGGACGGATGCAGATGCTGCGGCACTGGAGCTGCTGAAGTTCCAGCCGCTCGGCTCCAGTAAACAAGACGGGATCGCACCTTTCTTTCGCGATTATGTTCATTATATGGCTGTCGATAAGCTGGGGATCGATGAGCGGCTGCTAAGCGAGGGCGGTATTCGGATTTATACGACGCTTGATCCGGATGCGCAGCGTGCGGCGGAGCAGGCCGTCGCGGACGGGATGCCGGCAGACTCCGGACAGCAGGCTGCGCTTGTCTCCATTGATCCGCGCACCGGTTACATCAAAGCCATGGTCGGCGGGCGCGATTACAAAACGAATCAATTCAATCGCGTCTTCGCGCAAACCCGTCAGCCAGGCTCTTCCTTCAAGCCGATTGTCTATTTGACCGCGCTGCAGGGCGGAGTCATGACGCCGGTATCGAAGTTCAAGAGTGCGCCGACAACCTTCACCTACGATGAAGGACGTAAAACCTATGCTCCTAACAACTACAATGACAAGTACGTAAATGATTTCATTGATATGCGGCAGGCGATTGCAAGCTCCGATAATATCTATGCCGTGAATACGATTATGAAGGTTGGCCCTGAGCGTGTCATTGAGATGGCGAGGAAGCTTGGCATCGAGAGCACACTTAAGCCGCTGCCGTCGCTTGCGCTGGGCACTTTCCCGGTCAGCCCCTTCGAGATGGCTTCCGCATTCGGCACCTTCGCAAATGGCGGCAAGCATGTCGAGCCGACCGCTATCCTGCGTATTGAAGACAGCAAAGGCAGCGTTCTATATGAAGCCAAGCCAAACACTGCGCAGGTAGTGGATCCGGCATATGCTTATGTGCTTACAAGCTTAATGGAAAGCGTGTTTGATACCGGCGGCACCGGCAGCCGGGTATCGGGGATGATTAATCGGCCTGTTGCGGGCAAAACAGGCACAACCGCCACAGATGCCTGGCTTGTCGGCTATACGCCGGAGCTCACCACAGCCGTGTGGGTCGGCTATGATAAGGGCCGCAAGCTGACGCAGGCGGAGGCGCACCGGGCGGCGCCGATCTTCGCCGCTTATACGGAGAAAGCACTTGCGAGCATTCCTCCGAAGATCTTCGCGATCCCGGATGGCGTTGTCTCGGTCTATATTGATCCGAAGAGCGGCAAACTGGCGGCCTCTACTTGTCCGAGTAAACGGCTTGAATCATTCGTCAGCGGATCGCAGCCTACGGAGGTTTGCGGCGAGCATGCCGATTCGCCGGTTTCTGCGGATAAAGCCGCGCGGGATGCGCAATCCAATACATGGTGGAAGCAGTTCAAGCGTTGGTGGGCGAATTAACCGGTTTTTGGCGTCTACAGCTGTTTCTCTAAAAGAGGCCTTCGCACGAGCGGGATGAACCGCGCGGGCGAAGGCTTCTTTTTGCACCATATGTGCCATGTTTATGGATAGGTTGTTAGTTAAATCTGCTCTCTGCCGGATTGTCAGAGGCGATATAGATCGGATTCGTCATACAGGTCATGATCGCAAAGCCAAGACCGCTCACGGCTCTGCGCGCCTCTACCCGGTAGAACAACCGGTCTGCCGATCCCTCGAAGTGAAGCTGTGTATTGGAGCCTGCGGCTGTCACAGGAATAGGTTCACCGGGCGGCAGCACCGGCTGAAGACCAAGACCAGCCGCTGAATCATGATGGGAAGCGTCTGCCCTTTGAGGCGCAGTCGTATTCACAGCAGCCTCACTCACAGCGCAGTCATCGGCAGCTCCCCCAGGCAGCGAAGATTTCCGCTCTGTCTCGGCACGGTTCAATGCCGCAAGCGCAGCCATTTCGCGCTGTATCGTCCAGCCGCCCTCTGCCGCAGCCTGCTCCAATTCCGCAGATGAGGAATCAGCGGCCAACGCTTGCCTCAACCCCGCGGTCGGACCACAGCGTGAGCAGGTCTCCTCTGGCTCCTTGAACGTCAATGAGAAGCGGAACCGCCGTGCCGGGGGCGCCGTCCTTGAGAATCGTATCGCCGATTTGATATTCACCGGACGCAAGGGTCACGAACGACTCGTCCGGGTCGAAGGAGAGAACGACGCGCCCCTTCCGGATGCCCGCCAGCAGCCCGCCCACCGTATCGGACTCTGTCCACACGGAGGCGGCCGGCCGCCCGTGCTTAACGAAACGGTCCGGGCGATGCGTATCGCTTCCGCCCAGAGCGACCACTCGCCGCCCCAGCGAAAGCTGGCTCTGCCACCAGCGGACGGCTTGTTCATTCAGCTTCCGCCATGGACCGTTCCACACTTCAACCGCATCAAAAGGCACATCAAATCCCAACTCCCACGGACAAGCAGGGCAGAAGGGATGGTTCAGCGAGACAAAGCCGCCCCGCTCCCTCGCCGCCCCAGCACCGATGACGCCGCTTCCGGCGTAACCACGCGGAAGTCCTGAAGCGCGTCAGGCATACCCAGCACATTGGCATGACCGAAGTAGCTGGTCATCTCCACGCCGGGGATAAGCAGCATGGATTCGTCAGCTGCGAGGGCGGCTTTATTTGCGAAGGCCATGAATGCTAAGCCGCGTTCCTTGCATGACGCGACGGCTTCGGCAATTGTGTAAGATCCGTCGCTATGCAGGCTGTGCATATGCAGATCCCCCTTCATCCAGCGGCCGGAAGCCTGAACAAGCGCAGCTCAATAATCACTTTGCAGCCTTCCGCTGGAATTTTGTACGCACCGAGCAGCACCGCCCATTCGCCCTTTATGATCGGGCCGGTCAGATTTCGATTGGTTATTCTGCGTTAAGAACGTTCATCCCCGTACCACAGCTCTTGGAAAGTTGTGCTTGTCGCCAGCAGCTCTTCAACAGACCCTTCCGTCTCCACCCGGCCATCCTTCATCACGATAATATGGTCCGCATGGGCGAGCGCGGTTCTGCGGTGAGAAACGACGAGGCAGGTCGCTTCACCCCGCTCATGGAACAGCCTCTCCCATAACTTCTGCTCCGTCTCCACGTCCAGTGCGCTTGATAAATCATCAAATACATAGAGCTCCGCATCGCGCACGAGCATGCGGGCGGCAGCCGTCCGCTGCGCCTGCCCGCCCGAGAGCTTCACGCCGCGCGGGCCGATTACGGTCTCCAGCCCGTTCGACAAATGATCAATATCATATTCCATGACGGCGGCATGCAGCGCCTGCTTCAACGCCCCTGCATCCGATGGATGCCCAAGCAAAATATTATTGCGCAGCGTATCGCTGTACAACCGCGGGACCTGCGCGGTATAAGCGCTTTTGCCCGGCACAAAGAACGTGCTTGGATCATCGACCGGCTTGCCGTTCCAAACGATCGTCCCTCCATCCTTGGGAAGCAGACCGAGCAGCGTCCGGACTAAAGTGGTCTTCCCTGAACCGACTGTTCCCGTCACGACGGTGAACGAGCCTCTCTTCAGGCTGAGCCGCACATCCGCAATACCTCTGCCGGTATCCGGGAACCGGTACGTCAGTCCGGACACATCCAATTGATGCAAAGGCGCAGTTTGGGCGTTTCGATCCGCTTCTTCGGCCTCTTCCTCCGCAGACCGGCCGCCCGTTCCTAGCTGAAGCGAGCTCTTCTTGGTCAGCACTCTGGCGGGCGCACCCTGAATCAGTGATGTTAACCGGCTGAGCGCAACGCTCATTTGCTTGAAATACGTAAGAAATTTACCGAAGTTCGTAATAAACTGCGTGACGAAAGTGAGGTAATAAACGAACAAAGCAAAATCACCGACAGAGAAAGCGCCCGCCCGCATCTTGTGGCCTGCCAGCAGCAAAATCAAGCCCGTTCCGATATTAACGGAGTTGGAGAAGACAGAGTCCAGCACCTCGCCCATCAACCGGTCCTTGATCATTGTCCTGCGGCGTTCCTCGTTGAAATGCTTAAACCGCTCGATCACCCGCTCCTCGGCGCCCGCCACTTGAATGGCCTGCACATTGCTGAACATCTCACTGATCGCACCCGTTACGCGGGAGGTCGATTCCCGGCTGGCCGCCCGGTATTTCTGAAGCTTCGATGTCGCCATCTGCGCGGCTGTCACCACAACGACGAGCGGCAGGAATACGAGCAGCGTCATTTGTACATCGATTTTGATTAGAATATAGCTCGATACAGCTGCGAAACAGGTCATGCCGAAAGCATCCACCGACCAGCTCGCCGCTTCCTCCGTCTGATCCACATCATCGCGGAAATGGCTGATCGCCTCACCCGGAGAGCAGGGGATCGCTCTTGCCCCAGGCTGCTTCAGTATATGCCGCAGCAAGTTGCGCCTTAGCATCATCCCAATGCGGAAGCGAAATTGAATGTCCGTAATAAATCCGATATAGATCAAAGCGATGCGGGCGAACGCCGCTCCGATCAGCAGGGCAATAATCCCCCATACACCGTAATGAACAGCCGAATCCCCCGACAGGGTATCAAAAAATTGCTTCGTTATTAAGCCCGGCGCAATGGGCGCCAGGTAGATAAGCGTCCATACGACTGCATTTATCCAATAACGGAAGGGGCGATACATCGTTACCTGCCATAGAAATTGAAAGGTCGTCATGCCAGCACCTCCTCAAGCCCGGTAGCCAGCATCCGGCTGAACCGGGACTCCGGGTCCGCCGTTAATTGCGTCCGTTTGCCGGATTCAACGACAAGCCCGTTCTCCAATATCAGAATATAATCCGCACGCTGCACCGTTGCAAGGCGATGCGCAATAATAATGCAGGACCGATTGGTCAGCAGCTTCTCAATGGCTTTCTCGATTCGCTGCTCCGTCAGCGGGTCAAGCCTGGAAGAGGCTTCATCCATGATCACAAGTCCGGGATTCGTCAGGAATACACGGGCAAACGCCAGCAGCTGAGCCTCGCCCGCAGACAAACTGCTTCCTCCGGAAGCCAGTCTCGTATTCAATCCGTCCGGCAGCGAATTCAGCCAATTCTCAAGACCGAGCTCGCCCATGACTTCAATAATGCGGGCATCCGGTATCGAATCGTCATAGAAGGTCAGGTTATCCTTGACCGTTCCTTCCAGAATCTCAATACTCTGCGTAACCATTGCAACCCGTTTCCTCAGCTGCTGCAGCTTGAGATCCCGGATGTCGGTATCTGCAAGCGCAATCGCACCGCTTTGCGGATCATAGAAACGCAGGAGCAGACGGGCAAGCGTCGTCTTCCCGCTCCCGGTCCGCCCGAGCAGGCCAAGCACCGCTCCGGGCTCCAGCTTGAACTGCAGACCGTCAATCGTCGGCTGCCCCACCTGCCCGTCGTCATATCGAAAGACTACATTCCGAAAATCCACACTAAGCGGACCGTCCGGAAGCGCGGCGCCCGGTCCGTCCGCGACTGCCGAGCGAATCTCGAAGAGCTCGCGGATCCGCGAAATACTGGTGTCCGCCTTTTGCAAATCTTCAATTTGAGTACGAATTTTCTCAATTGGCTTGGCCAGCAGCTCGGTATAGAAGAAAATCAGATACACCGTTCCGATCGAAATCCCGCTCGTCTTCCATAAATACGCACTAATCGCGAATGCCATCGCGTTGCCAAGGGCAAACACGAGAATCGTCGTACTCCACATGGACGCAAAACCAAAAAAAGCTTTCATCCGAAGCGGAAGCATGCGGCGCAGCAGCATATAGAAGCGTCCCATGACATAATTGACGGCGCCATTGGCGCGAATATCCTCAGTTCCCTCCACCTGTTCACCGATAAACCCGTAGAATTCCGCGTTTACCTGACGCCATTGCCCCCACAGAGGCGCCACGAATTTACGGATCTGCTGAATGACGAAGACGGCAAAGAAAAGGAACACCGTCATCCCCGCGCCGATCAGCCAATTTTCCCGAAATAAGAGTACAATAATTCCGATCATCAGCAGCAGATTGCCGAATAAATGAATGATCATGCTCGAGAAGAAACTTGCAAGCGCATTCACATCGCCATCAACCCGTTCAATAATGGCGCCGGAAGTATGGGATTTGTGGAAAGACATATCCAGGGACAAGCAGTGCGCCGCCAAATCACCGCGCAGCGAATTGGTCGTTTTCCAGCCGATATTCTCGCTCAGATAAGTGGCGATGACAGATACAACCTGTTGAATAAGCGAGAAGACCATAAATAAACCCGCTGCGATGAACAATGGCGCCATATCGCCTTGCTTGCCGGCTGTATCTATGAAATAACGGATAATCTGCGGGTTAATGAGCTGCATCCCGATGGAGATGAACAGCAGTACGGTTAAGCCAATCAAAGTCTGGCGCTGTGGAAGCAAATATTTGCCAAGCAGTTCCAAATAATGTTTACGGGTGTTCTTTCTCTCTGCCTTCATAAAATGGTAACTCCTCCCAGATTTAGAACAAATGTTCCGGTTAGATGAATATACCACAAGGGGCTTTATTCGAATAGTAGAACGAAGGAAATAGTTACGATTTGTCAGGAATAAGCTTCGCCAAATTCTCCATAATAGTGAAGTACACCTAACGAATGGAGGATGCACCATGATCCATAATCTCGAAAGCAATTACAATTGCGCCAATGCCGGAGAAGATCTCCACCAGCTCAAAAGCGAACTCGCTTCACTTCGCGGCCAGGACGCCCAGGACGAGGAATGGCAGCAAACCATTAACCGGCTCGAGAACCAAATCTCTTTTATTCTAAACAAATGCGATATCAATCATTAAACATGCAGCTGAATCGATGACAAAAACACCTCATTGCCCGACTTTCCTGGGAATGAGGTGTTTTGCCTGCTCGCTAAGAGAAGTGATTCTTATGTTAAACGTCAAACTTCAGAAGTTCTTCCTTTAGCTGGAAAGCCACTGTGCTTAATGTCCCGGAAGAAGCCAGCACTTCTTCCATCAGCATCAGGCCTTTGGCCGACTAGCATTCATTTTCAAAATAATCATATATAGTTACATGCTTACTTCTTATTCCGCGGCTGCATTGCCTAGTTGATTAGTTCAACGCTTCCTTCAGAACCTCTGGCGAGCGATCCCACCATTCGGCGTTATGGGCAACAAGCAGGCCCTTGAGCGCTGCTTTCTCTTCCGCACCAAGCTCATCCAGCACAAATCTGCGTTTGATTGCATAATCGAGATTGTTCACATGCTGAGCGAGGATTTTCCAGCCTCTGCGCGCTTCCGTATCGATGAGCATCGGGCAAGCCGTTGCGCCGGCGTAGTAGGAACCCTCTTCATTCCGATCTACAGCAACCCATACAATCCAGCACAGACGGCCATTTGGCACATCCTCTTTGTTCGCAGAGAATTTAATGCCCTTCTCGATCTTGCTCTTGGCGTGCATCGCGCCTACATCTATATAAGCCTCTCCGTTATCAATCATCACACAGGATACCGCGCTTAGATCAATTGTACCCGCTCCAAAACCTCTATGCTCTTTATTGCTGACCACGTTAAGTGAGAGCTGCTTCTTCTCTTTCTTCACCGGCACTTCCGCCGCTTCGTTCTGAGGCTGATTCTGTCCTTGCCCTTGGTCTTGATCGGTCACTCTGTTCACCCCTATCTCCCTAATTGCTCCGTAAAATCAAGCTTTTCTCGCCTGTCCACAACTTAATTCCATTTTAGCTAATAATCCGTGAATTGCAAACATATACATGCTTTAGATGCTTGTCAACGGGAGGTAATTGATCCATGAAGTCACGTCAAACCAAACATTTACTGCTCTTTGCGCTTATCGCCGTGCTGCTTGGCGTGACAGCCCAGCAAGGGTTCGGAGATGCCTGGGTTTCGCAATATACTTTCGCCTCCGCCCCCATAGCTAAACCCAATACGGCTGTAAAACCAGCACCGTCGCAAGGAACGCAGGAGCCCGACTCTGTCATGCAGCCGAAGCCTATAGCACTCAGCAACCGCGTGGCCGAGTACCACATCGATGTACAGCTGCAGGAGGATGCCCATATTCTGCGGGGCGAGCAGACTGTAACCTGGACAAACCCCGGCAAGCAGCAGGTGTCCGAGCTTTATTTTCACCTCTATCCCAACGCCTTTCAGTCCATGGACACCACCTTCATGCGCGAGTCGGGCGGCCAGCTCCGGAACGACAAAGCAACAGCAGCCAGCTTCGGCTACATGCACATTCTATCGCTTACGACAACAGAAGGTGAAAGTCTGCTGCCCCGGCTTCACTACGTACAGCCTGACGACGGGAATGCGAAGGATCAGACGCTGGCCAAGCTCCGACTGCCCTACTCGGTAGCTCCCGGCACAAGCACGACGCTCAAAATGAAATTCGAGGTGAAGCTTCCTGAAGTGTTCGCACGCATGGGCTATTCCGGCAATTTCGTTATGGCAGGACAATGGTTTCCCAAGCTCTGTGTGTATGAAACAGCCGGCACAAGAGGCCGAACAACTGAAGGCTGGAATGTCCATCAATATCATGGAAATTCAGAGTTTTACAGCGACTTTGGCATCTATAGTGTGAAAATCAACGTTCCTTCTACTTATAAGGTGGCTGCAACCGGATTCCAAACGAAACAGACCGTCATCGCTAACGGGCGAAAAACTTACCAGTTCTACGCGGATGACGTGCATGATTTTGGCTGGTCGGCTTCACCGGACTTCGTCTATGCGGAAGAGCCTTTCTCTTCCGAAGGGGTTCCCGGTGTACGGATTAAGCTTTATCTCGACCCGCTGCATGCCAAATTCAAAGACCGCTACATGCATGCCGCCAAATCCGCGCTGGCTAAATACGCGCAGTGGTACGGCGCATATCCCTACTCTACCCTCTCCGTTGTAGTTCCGCCAAAAGGCGGCAACGGCGCAGGCGGGATGGAATATCCGACGCTGATCACGGCATTCGCCGCCGAGAATGACAACCCCGGCTATGACCTGGAGCGGACCGTCGTTCACGAGATCGGGCATCAGTATTGGTATGGGATGGTCGCATCGAATGAATTTGAGGAAGCTTGGTTAGATGAAGGCTTCACCTCATACGCTGAAGACAAAGTAATGGAAAGCGAATACGGCGTTGAACCCAACCTGCCCGTCGAATCCAGCTATATGACCGACCCTTCGCCGCTCAAGCAGCTGTCCTGGTCCTATCACAGTCACAGCAACTATGCGGAAAATGTGTACATGCGGGCCAAGCTCGTCTTGTTCGGCATCGAGAAGCAGGTCGGGGCGCCGACCATGCGCAAGATCATGCGGACTTATTTTCAAAAATACAAGTTCAAGCATCCTTCCACAGTCGACTTCCAGCATGTCGTGGAGAAGGTGACCAAGACGAAGTGGAATGAGTACTTCAGTCATTTTGTGTACGGCAAAGAGATGGCCGACTACTCCGTAGAATCGATTCATCTCCAGCCGGTCAAGCAGAATGGGACAACGCAATACGAATCTACCGTGCTTATCCGTAAGCAGGGCGGCAGCTTCGGTCCTGTCACGATTCTATTCCAGTTTGCCGACGGCACGATTACCCCGAAAGTATGGGACGGCCAGCAAGCGCACATCCAGTATAAGCTGGTGCATTCCTCACCGCTTGTATATGCGGTGATCGACCCGAAGAACGATAACGTGCTTGATAACAAGCATATTAACAACTTTATGAAAGCCGAGCTTGCGGAAAAAACCCGAACGCGTTGGAGCCTCGGTGTCACGAAAGTCATTGAAGCCATTTTTGCTTCACTTGCCTGGTAAATGCGTCTTTGGTTACTTGCCTGGTGTGCAAGGCTTAGCCGCGGGAGAGTCACAGCTTGAGCCACCGTAGAATCGATGGCTGCGTGCTAGATAGCAAATCTACTGTCATCGCAGAAGCAATTCAGTTTACGCTCGCAGTGGCAGCCAACGAGGCGCTCTTACCTACTTATCGCCCTTGTTGCTCATGCTGTTCGCACGCTCATATGGCAGCTGGTGCCTATAGTGGATTTCATGCAGTATAGGAGCCGATTTACGCTCGCAGTGGCAGCTATACTGGATTTGATACAGTTAAATCGACTCGACAAGGCCAATTTGTGCTCAATTCAGGTTTTTTAACTGGAAATATCCAGTTTAGCCATGCGTGCGAACGGAAAAAGCCCAAAATAACTGTATTTGTCCAGTATAGCGTCTAAGCTGGAGTCAATGGCGCGAGGAATCAAGCATTTGAGGGCAAGCAGTGAGGCTGTTTAAATTGAAGTGAGTTTTCCTTCGGAAAACTCTAAGGAGGTGCAAAACCATGAAACTTCATATGAAACAGGGCTGGCGCCTGATGATTAAACATTTTTATATTATTATTCTATTGTTTCTGTACGAGCTGCTGTGGGGCTTCTTCCTTTATCGGACGATTGAAGGAATCGTTGTGCCGCTGCTCAAACGTTTTCCCGACAGCTACGGATCGGAAGGTGCCGTCCAGCTCTTCCTGACCGAGGCGCAGTTTCAGCTGCTGAAGACCGATCTCGTTCGCCCCTACATCTGGCTGTTTGCCGGACTGCTCGTTGGCCGTATGCTCATTACCCCTTTTCTGAACGCCGGATTATTTCACTCGCTGCACCACACGACCGACGACACAGGCACGCGCTTCTTCCAAGGAATCCGTGCCGCATGGAAACCCATCGCGCTGCTCTACGTCATTGAGACGGCTCTTGTGCTTACACCACTCTTCTGGCTTCTCCCGCGGGCATTGAATACGCTGCTTAGCAGCGGCAATATGATGGATATGCTGCATATCATCGGACCATGGGCGGGCGCTTGGCTGGCATGGGCGGTGCTCCTGCATCTGCTCTTCCTGGCCATGCAGTTTGGTTCCGTATCCGGGAGCGGTCCACTGAAGGCACTCTGGAGCAGCATCCGGCACTTCCTTCCTTTTGCCGGCATTTCCATAATCATGTGGGGCATCGGCGCCCTGCTGAGCCTTACCGTTGTCACCGTTTCACTCGTATGGGCCGGGCTGATCGCGCTCATCCTTCATCAAGGCTACCAGCTCATCCGCACCATTATGAAAGTATGGACGGTCGCCTCCCAATATGATGTGTGGCAGTCCAAGCAGGTGTAGCTTAAGTCCGGACAATCAAATATAAACCGTATGGAACGCGGCACCGCGTTCCATACGGTTTTTTAATACCAAGTGCAGGGCTTCTATCCGTTCCAAGTCCTAGCGGCCGAATTGGAATTCAAGTATAATAAAATAAATCCATGAGGGGGGACCCAAGTTTATGATAGACAGCCGCATCGTTGACGTAGCCAAGAGAGCGAATGTATCTGTCGCCACGGTGTCACGGGTCTTAAATGACAGCCCCCTGGTCAGTCCGAAAACGAAAGCCAAAGTGAACCTGGCGATACATGAAATGAACTACACCCCCAATGCCTCCGCCAAAAACCTTCGATCCAAAAAAACGATGACGCTCGGGGTTATTGTTTCAGATATCCTGAATTCCTACTATACCGAAATCATCAAAGGCATTGAGAACATTGCCAACACGCTGCACTATAAGATCATTATCTGCGATGCTCAGAATCAAAAAGACAAAGAAATTGAATATATGTCGCTGCTGATGAACCGAACCGTCGATGGGATGATTCTGGTGACGCCTCAGATGACGAACAAAGAATTGGAAGCTTACGCGGATAATGGCTACACCCTTGGGGTAGTCGGCCGTTATATCGAACATGACAGCATCCCTTGCACCTTCACGGACAACGTAAAGATGGCAAAGGACGTCGTCAGCCATCTGCTGGAGCAGGGGCACCGCAACATTGCTTTTCTCAGCGGGTATGCGGATGCGGTAGACAGCTATGAACGGCTGGAAGGCTATATGAAAGCACTTAGGGATGCGGGCCTGCCATTTGTACCGGGTCTGATCGAGAACGGCGACTTTAATGAAGAAGGCGGATATGCCGCATTCATGCGCCTTCGGGAGAACAAGCATCCGTTTACAGCTATATTTGCAGCCAATGATGAGATGGCACTCGGGGTTTACAGGGCATGCGACGAGTTAATGATGCCTATCCCTTCTCAAATGGCGGTTATCGGCGTAGACAATAACCGTGTGACCAAATACTTAATTCCGAAGATGAGCACGGTGGAACAGCCCAAATTCACAATGGGAACACTGCTGGCCAACAAACTTATCGATCAAATCAATGAGAACGGGCTGGCTGGGCAGCGGGTATACAAAGTGGATTCGGAGCTACTGGTCCGGGGATCCTCCCTGCATTCTTTTCTATAGCGGCAGAAGTTTAATGATGCTGTCCTTCATAAGGTAGGGCAGCTTTATTTTCCGCTAAGATGGAATCGATTTCATTTTACTCATCGATCAGGCCAGCTAACATCTTCTTTTTCCTGAAAACAAATCCGCCCAAATCCTTGTATTAACTGATCTTCTTCAATAATTTCTGTACGAGTCTACCATCCAGATGAAAAAGTTATTGTAATCGATTACATTTTCTTTTATAATGACAACAGCCGTACTGGTTCATAGGGATAAGGTTAACCCGGACCTTACCATCGACAACACTAATGAAAGAGAGTAAGTGAGGGGCATGAATGATAGCACAATCATCGACGTAGCCCGAAGAGCCAAAGTTTCTGTAGCAACGGTTTCTCGGGTACTTAACAGCAGCAGTGCAGTTAGTCCAAAAACAAAGACCCGCGTGCTGAAAGCGATTAAAGAAATGAATTACACTCCCAATGCAATGGCCAAAAATTTGCGGTCTTCCAAAACGATGACTTTAGGCGTTGTCGTATCGGATATTCTCGTCTCTTATTATGCGGAGATCATCAAAGGCATCGAGAATACGGCCATTCCATTCCATTACAACATTCTTATCTGCGATGCACAAAACCGTAAGGAAAAAGAGCTGGAGTACATGTCGCTCGTGAAGAACCGTACCGTCGACGGCATGATCCTGGTTGCCCCGCTCTTAACCAATCAGGAGCTTATTCATTTAGCTGAAGAAGGCTATCCGATCGGCATTGTCGGGAGGTTCATCGATCACCCGAACATCCCTTGTATCTACACGGATAACGTCAAAGCATCCCATGAGGTCGTGAACCATTTGATTGAGGAAGGGCACGAGAAAATAGCTTTCCTCAGCGGCTACGCAGATGCCGTCGATAGTTACGAGCGGCTCGAAGGGTACATGAAATCGCTGCGGGATGCCGGAAGGCCGTTCATTCCGGAACTAATCGAGAATGGGAATTTTAATGAAACAGGGGGTTATGATGCATTCCGGCGGCTGCTGGCCAAGAACATCGGGTTCACTGCCGTATTCGCGGCTAACGACGAAATGGCATTAGGCGTTTACAAAGCGTGCGAAGAATTATCGATTGAGATCCCCTCCCAAATGGCCGTCGTCGGCGTCGATAATAATCGGATCTCTAAGTACATCTCTCCGAAGCTGAGCACGGTAGATCAACCGAAGTTTACCATGGGCGCTCTGCTCGCGGAGAAACTGATCGACCAGCTCAACGATAATGTATATACCGATAAAATGAGATTCAAGGTGGATTCCACGCTGCTCATTCGAGGCTCATCGCACCGCAAAAAGTAATCGATTACATTTTCCATATCAACTTTCTACCGCTCTGTGGAGGTGGCTTCTATGTCCGGATTTATTCAGGAACTTCGTAAAAATAAAGTGCTGTTTCTCATGATCTTCCCCGCCCTGCTGTTCTTTGCCATATTTGCTTATGTTCCCATGGTGGGCGTTTACTTTGCCTTTACCAATTTCAATTTCGACGGCGGATTGTTTGGAAGCCCTTTCGTGGGCTTGGAGAACTTCAAATTTCTATTCCAGTCCGGCACGCTCTGGAGCCTGACCAAAAACACGATTCTGTATAATCTCGCTTTTATACTCATCGGCAACGCCCTTCAAGTCATGAGTGCGATCTTCCTCAGCGAGCTGCCGGGGAAATGGTTCCGCAAAATGTCACAGTCCATCATGTTCCTGCCGTTCTTCGTTTCTTTCGTTCTTGTAGGCGCTTTCGTATTTAACTTGTTCAGCACGAACAACGGGCTTGTCAACACGCTGCTGGAACAGCTTGGCCTGCCGTCCTATGACTTCTATATGCATACGGAGCCTTGGAAGTATATCATCGTCTTTTTCAGTGTTTGGAAAGGAATCGGCTATGGAACGGTTATCTATCTGGCTGCGATTATGAGCATCAGTGACGAGTACCATGAGGCTGCCAAGATCGACGGGGCAAACATCTTTGACCGGATGCGGTTCATTACGATCCCTATGCTGGTGCCGACCTTCATTCTGCTTATTCTGCTGAGCCTGGGCGGAATTCTGAAAGGGCAGTTCGACCTGTTCTATCAGATTATCGGAAACAACGGCATGCTCTTCCAATCAACGGATGTCATCGATACGTATGTATTCCGTTCGCTGGCCGTCAACTTCGATATCGGGATGGGAACGGCAGCCGGGCTTTATCAGTCGTTCTTCGGCCTTGTTCTCGTGCTGACAGTCAATTATATCATCCGGAAAACCCGTGATGATTACGCCCTATTCTAGGAAAGGAGGAAGCGCAAATGAAACTGCAAACAGAAAAAGCGACGGTAGTATTTAATATCCTTGGTTTTACAGTTATGACGGTGCTGACACTTGCTTGTCTGCTGCCCTTCTGGGTCATTCTCTCGGGTTCTTTCACTTCGGAGATGGAGATTATTGCCGAGGGCTTCAAGCTGTGGCCGAGTCAATTCTCGATCGAGGCCTACCAGTCGGTGTTCAGTAATCCCGGCCAGATTCTGAGAGCTTACGAAGTGACGATTATCCTTACTCTCGTCGGTACGGCAGTCGGCCTGTTCCTTACTTCTATGGCAGGTTACGTGCTGTCCCGGAAGGAGTTCAAGTATCGGAACGGCCTGGCCTTCTTCATCTACTTTACGACCTTGTTCAGCGGCGGTCTGATTCCGTGGTACATCCTGATCGTGAAATATATGGATCTCAAAGACAGTTACCTGTCCTTGCTTCTTCCTTTCATCATCAGTGCATGGAATATCATCCTCATGAAAAATTTCATCAAATCGATTCCAGACTCGATTGCCGAGTCCGCAAAAATAGACGGCGCCGGAGATTTCCGGATATTCTGGAGCCTCATCTTACCGCTGTCAGCGCCTGGGCTTGCGACCATCGGGCTGTTCATGGCCTTGGCTTACTGGAACGATTGGTTCCTGGCCAATCTCTTCATTACAACGGAGGACAAATTCCCGCTGCAGTATCTGCTCTACAAAATTCTTGCAAGTGCGGCTGTCCTGAAAACAGATATCGCCGGCAATTTATCGCCGGATATGAAACCGCCTGCAGAAACGTTAAAGATGGCGGCATCCGTCGTCGTTACAGGTCCGATTGTATTCCTTTACCCTTTTGTGCAGCGCTTTTTTGTCAAAGGCTTAACGATCGGAGCGGTCAAAGGTTAGAACCGGCTCGCCGGCTAACATATTTAGCTCGTCCATAAAAAGGAGGCGTCAATATGAACAGAAAGATGAAGCGGGTCGGTTCCCTTCTGCTCTCTCTAGTGCTGTGCGGCACGATTGCGGCAGCTTGCGGTAACAACAGCTCCAATTCAGGAAATTCAGAAGCACCGGGAGGATCGGCATCCACCAACACAAAAGCAGATCCGGGCAAGCCCGATATCTCGGACAAAGTGGAATTAGTGTGGTACCTGCTGGGCGATCCAAGCGCGGACTCCCAGAAGGTTGTCGATCAATGGAACAAGATGCTGGAGAAGGATTTGAACACGACGGTCAAATTGAACTTCACAACGTGGAGCGACTGGCAAACCAAATATAATCTGCTGCTTGCAACAGGCGAGAAAGTGGACATGATTTTTGCCTCCACCTGGGCGGATTTCTATAAATTCTCCAACCAAGGCGCGTTTATGCCGCTTGATGATCTGCTGCCAACCTATGCACCTGATACATGGAGCAAGGTACCGAAGCAGGATTGGAACGAAGCAAGCGTCAAAGGTAAAATCTATGCCATACCTGCAACCTACCCCGAGTATACGCCGGATGGCCTCGTCTACCGGGAAGACTGGAGAACAGAGCTTAATCTCCCTGAAATTAAAGATTTGGACTCCATCGAAGCTTATCTGGACGGGGTTAAAAAAGCGAAGCCTAATGTGACGCCTATTAACGGAAAAGCTTGGAACGAAGTGTTCTCGCTCTTCAAAAGCTATAACGGATACGAGCAAATCGGGGGCGACAGCGGCGTTGTCGTAGCCAAATCCTATGATACGCCAAGAGACATTATAGCTTATCCGTTCACGGCGGAATTTGAAGCTTGGGTCAAACGGATGAAAACCTGGGCGGACAAAGGCTTCTGGGCATCCGACTCGCTGGCTTCTCAAAAGGAGCCTGGAGATGCAATCAAAATCGGTACAGGCGCCGTTTACCTGCGTAATGCTCCTGCAGCTGGCGGATTCATTACTGATCTCGGTAAAAATAAACCGGATATTAAAGTGGGCTACTTCCCGTTCAACCGTTTCCACAACTATGTCATGCCTACCCTGTCGGTTAACAATGCCATGGCGATTCCTAAAGGAGCCGCTAATCCGGAACGTGCTTTGATGGTACTCGACAAGCTGCGGAATGATCCCAAATATTATGATTTGATGACGTACGGGATTGAAGGCACACATTATTCGATTGCAGACGACGGCAAAACGGTTGTTACCCCTCCGAAGGGCATGGAGGGCAAGAAAGACTTTAAAGGCTACGATATCGCCAGCTGGGGCTGGAGAGTGGATTCCATGTCCCGCGTCAAGCAGGCTGCTGGCTGGGCAGGCTTCGATCCTCTGCTTGAGGAGTTCAAAGCAGAGAGCAAGCCGAACATCTTTGCGCCGATCCTGCTGGACTACCAGCCGGTTAAAGCCAATCAGGCCGCTCTGAATCAAGTGTTCGAGCAGTATGGCAAGCCGCTTATGATGGGTCTGGTTCCGGATGTGGACAAGGCGCTGGCCAACTTCCGAGAACAGCTCACGAAGGCAGGCGTGGATAAAGTGGTTGATTATGTAAAGACGGAAGCGATCAAATATGACGATGAAAAAGGGATTAAATAAGCTGTGAATCTTCATAAATCATAAGGCTGGGGGATGGTGGATGATGGCTGGTCGCCATGGTCTGATCGTCCCTCTTCTTTATGATCCAACCCATTAAAGTCTGGAGTCATGAACCATGGTAAAGTTGCGTTCTCTTCGCAGAAAGACGTTTTGGCTTTGGCTCACGGCTGTAATCGCGGCAGGAGGAGGAATCATCGTGGCAGCACATCAAACGGGGACTGAGGGGAGACAAACCGCGCTCTTGAACCCCATCCCTAAACAATCAGAAGGTCCTTATTTGCAGACAACTCTGTCATTAAAACCGATAGACGGAACGAAAGTCGCTTTCCAAAACGGCATCCCCGTTCCCTCATTCGAGCCTCGGCAGCGGACGAAGATTCTCCTTTAAATTGTTTGATATAAGATTTTACCGTGTTAACCATAGCTTTAATTTCTTCCCAGCATACAAATCAATTAAAATTGGCTCCAGCTTTTTCCACATTTTCATGAGGTCATGACCAACGTTATTTTAATGTCGCTATTTTCTCCTGTTTGCTGCTGCAAGGTACCCGGCAGGCGAGAATGCGGGCTGTAAGCGCTATGCTGCTGCAGGGAACGCTGAAATAAAAGAAGGGCTACCCTTAGTCATTTAAGACTTCAAGGACAGCCCTCTACGAGTTTATATTTACTTGATTTCCTCGCTGCGGTCGGTTGCCGGAGGAGGGGTAACGGATAAAGCGGTAATTTCATCCCTCAATTCTGGCGTCATCACCAGCTCAAGCGCATCCAAGGAAGGCTTCAGCTGATCCAGATTGCGTGCCCCGATAATGGGAGCCGTAATGCCGGGATGAGACATGACCCATGCGACAGCGAGTGTAGCGGGGTGCATTCCTTTCGAATTGGCGTATTCGGTAAAACGTTGAGCGATATCGAAATACAACTCCTCGCCATACCTCCGCGAGTACATCTCTTGTTCTACCAATCGGCCTCCACTCGATTTTTCGCCCGCGCTGTACTTTCCGCTGAGCAAGCCTCCGCCTAAAGGACTGTACGAAATTACTCCGATTTGCTCCGCTTCCGCCATAGGTAAAATTTCCACTTCGGCTTGGCGTTTTACTAGATTATACATTGGCTGAATCATCTCGAAGCGGGCAAGCCCTTCTTTTGAGGAGATGCCCTGTGCCTTCGCAATCTGCCATGCCGCCCAATTGCTGACGGCCGGATATAAGATTTTGCCCTGCTGCTGCAAATCGTCCAAAGCGCGCAGCGTTTCTTCCATCGCTGTGTCTGAATCGAAATGGTGTACGAAATAAAATTCGATGCGGTCGGTACCCAAACGTTGTAGGCTTTCTTCCACGCTGAGCATAATGTGTCTGCGCGATAATCCGCGCGCGTTCACATCTGACCCCGTGGGCAAACATACTTTCGTTGTCAAGACGAGCTCATCCCGGCAATCGGCGATCAAACCGCCGAGAATTTCTTCCGATTTGCCTCCGTTATAAACATTGGCCGTATCGAAGAAGTTAATTCCTAGTTCCCTGCAGCTGTTGAACATCGCTTTGGAAGTTTCGGCGTCCGCAGCGCTTCCGAACGTCATAGTGCCGAAGCACAAGGGAGACACTTTGATTCCTGTTTTGCCAACGGTTCTGTAATTCATTCAGCGGTTCCTCTCTATATCTTTAGTGGGTAAAATCGGATTTCTTCAAATATCCTTCAGAATCAAATGTCATGTCCGCAAGCTTCTCGATGACTTCCACATGTGGAAGTTTCATAACTTCAGGCAGCAAGGATTCCGAGACATACAAATATTCCAGATGAAGCGTATTGGGAATTCGGACGATTTTCGCCTGTTCGGCTGCCACGCCCCAGTTCGATCGAAGCGCGGCATGAAGGGCTTCTTTATCGTTCTCCAACACAATCGGAATCATAGCTCTGCTAAGGAACGTACTGGTGACGACATTCTCGTTCATTTTCTGCAAATCTATTTTTTCATATAATCGCTTCGTGGTTAAATCTGCCAAGCCGATTCCGAGCGAATTGCCGTGCGATTCCTCGCTAAGATCGCTCGCGACAATGTACTTGACGCTTGGACTTTCAGGCTCCTCGACGCCAAGAATTCGAATTCTGCCGATAATATTCGTATCCATGCCTGTACCGCTGTAGTTTTTGCCGATCTCATCAACCACCAGAACATCAATATCCTCTACCGGCAGCTTAGGCATCAAGGATGCCGAGAAACGGAGCAGCTCCGCTTCTCGCTCAGGAATATTGGCAGTGGGAATCGCCTCGATAACGGCGGTTTCCTCGAAAGCATTCTCCACGATGCCCACTCCGCACAAAATATTCAGCTTCTCCAGCATTACACGGGCTACTTCCGGCATGATATCACGAATTCCATGAACGCCGTAGCTGTGCAGCAGAAGCGCCTGTTTATGCTTTCCGAGGCCGATGGCCGCCATCTTCATCAAGCCGCTTTCGATGCCGATCGGCGACTTGAAATCGGTGTGCACTTTGATGCGTCCTACCAGTATGATCGCATCGGCCGAGAGCGCGTTCTTATCGGTATATACGGGCAAGCCGGCGGGAGTTTCGCCGATTTGTTCCACATCCATGGAAGAGACGACCGGCGCCCCGCAGAACTCCTCCGTAATGCCGAAACTATGCAGCACTTCGACTTGCCCCTCGGCCGTCGCGCCTCCATGGCTTCCCATGGTCGGAACGATAATCGGCTCCGCCTCCCACGCCTTCAATCGACTCGCTATAGAACGAATGATGACGGCGATGTTGGCAACTCCTCTGCTGCCGGCAGTTATCGCTACCTTCATTCCTGGTTTGATCTTGTCTTGAATTCCCGCTTTATCCAATTGGGCGAATACTTCAGCTTCGATATCTGTAACAACAGGTCCTTCAAACGATTGTCTTACTTTTGCCATACGAGGCAATTTCATTTCGATTTCCCTCCGTTCTAGTGCTCGGCGATGCGCTGCTTCGCATGGTTAAGCTTATAATATAGGTCATAATAGCGGCCAATACTAAGGACGATGCCAAGAAATAAAAACCCGCATGAAAGTCGCCTGTCGCATCTTTCAATACACCTACAAACTTAGGACCGTAATAGCCGCCCAAATTTCCGATGGCATTCTGCAAGCCTAGAGCGGCGCCGACGATACTGGCCGGCACAACCGCCGTAGGAATCGCCCATAAAGGTCCGTAAGGAGCGTATACCCCGATCGCGGTAATGGAAAGCAGCACCATTTGCAAGTAAGGATCAGTAACGAACTGTCCGGCGACCATACTGGCTGCGGCGATTAACAACGGAATAATGACATGCTGCTGCCGATTCATACGGCGGTCGGACCAATAAGAATTAAGAACCATACCTATCAATGCGCAGGTAAAAGGAATCGCCGTTAACCAGCCCATAGCTGCAGGATCTTCAGTAAATGTTCTTACAACACTCGGCACCCAAAGCGTATATCCGTAAAAGCCGGTCATCCAGAAGAAATACATGACAACCAGACCCCAAACGGTTTTGTTCTTGAATGCAGCCCCGTAGCCTTTGGATTTAACCGCTTTCTTCTGCTCTTCCACTAACTCGTTGTCCAGTCTTTCACGTTCTTCCGCACTCATCCAAGAGGCTTGCTCCGGAGTGTCCTTCACGACGAACAACCAAACGAACGCCCAGATCAGCGGTGGAAATCCTTCAATAACCAACACCGTGTGCCAGTCAAAATGCTGCAGCAATATTCCCGACAAAGGAGCCATTAGCACAGCGGATACCGGAAGGCAAGCCATCCAGAAAGCGTTTGCCCGCGCCCGCTCTTTTAGTGTAAACCATCTTGCCAACAATACCAATACCGCAGGCCAAACGCCGCCCTCGGCCACGCCGAGAAAGAAACGCGCGATTCTTAACTGCGCTTCGGTTTGCACAAAGCCGCATGCAATGGCAGCAACTCCCCACAATACCATCAGAATAAAAATGACTTTTCTCGCCGACCATTTGCTGGCAAGCAGCCCGCCGGGAATTTGCAGGAGCATGTAGCCCCAGAAGAAGATCCCTGCAATATCGCCGACCGCCGAAGCGTTCAAATTTAAATCCTCTTGAATGTAAGGGATCAAGATACCGACATTGATACGGTCCATGTACGCCAACATGTACATGATAAAGGCTACGGGAATGATTTTCAGCCATTTTGAGGAACTCATACGCTCTCCATCTTTCTATTTAAAATTTTGTGTAGACGCTAACAATTCTGACTGTATGATGCTGTATATGTGCGGAATACTTGCTCCGCCGCAAGCTCAAGCAATTCAGATCCCTGTTCCATCGCTTCTTCAAGCGTCATAGGAGCGCTTACAATGCTGTGAAAACTGTGTATTCCATATTGATACAACGTCTCGATCCCTCTGCCGATTGAACCTGCAAGAACAATAACGGGAATTCCTTTCTTTTGCGCTTCCTGCGCGACACCCATCGGCGTCTTCCCCGAAGCGGTTTGGGAATCAATCCGGCCTTCCCCGGTAATGACTAGGTCCGCTCCCTCAAGATTGTCCGTAAGCTTTGTGTACTCGATCACAACATCGATGCCGCGATTCATCTTCGTTGGAAAGAACGCCTGGAATGCTCCGCCGATTCCACCAGCAGCACCCGCTCCCGGTCTGTCGTGCAAATGAATTCCCGTTTTTCTTTCGATCAGATCAGCCCAATGCCTTACATATTCGTCTAACTTGTTCGCCATTTCTTCGGTTGCCCCTTTTTGAGGGCCGAATACGTGAGATGCCCCTTGCGGTCCGATTAACGGATTTTGAACATCGGATGCAATCAGAAAATCAGCTTCAGCCACCCTCGGGTCAAAGTTCCGAACGTCCAGCTCCACAATTCGGCGCAGCTCGCCTCCTCCAAAACCGACGTCGTTTCCCTCGGCATCCAACAATCTCATCCCGAGCGCCTGAAGCATACCGATGCCTCCATCGTTAGTAGCGCTTCCGCCAATGGCAAGAATAAACTGTCGGCACCCTTCATCCAACGCATGTTTAATTAATTGTCCAGTGCCGAATGTCGTCGTTAGCATCGGATTCCGCTGCTCCGCTCGGATCAAATACAAGCCCGAAGCGCTGGCCATTTCAATGACGCAAGTTTTGTTATCGCCAAGTATGCCATATGATGCCTGAACCGGAGATGCAAGCGGTCCTGTTACTATCACCTCCATCCTTCTTCCGCCTGTTGCGGAAACCAAGCTGTCCATCGTCCCTTCTCCACCGTCTGCAACCGGCACTAAAACCGTACTCGCTTCCGGCATGACTTTCCTTATTCCTCTTTCAATGGCTTCAGACGCTTCCAAAGCCGACAAGCTCCCTTTGAATGAATCGGGTGCGATCACAACCTTCATTGCACTTTCATCTCCTTGAAACCGCTTTCCATTTCTATAGATTAATTATATTTTATTTAACTCCTCCCACACATCGGTTATAATAAACAAAAATTCTATTGAAATCAGGATCATTTTCTGTGCATAAATAATAATATAAATTCTACAATATAAGGATGTTTACCTATATTATGTTAACGAAAGAAATTGCTGGTGAAATTATTAAACAAACGATGACCCGATTAAATCGGAATATTAATATTATGGACCATGACGGAACCATTATCGCGTCGGGAGACCCGGATCGGATCAACCAGCTTCATGAAGGAGCATTGGACGTACTGCGCACCGGAAAACCGATTACCGTAACGAAAAAGAATAAGCAGCACTGGAAAGGGGCTCTGCCGGGAATTAATTTGCCGATTCAATTCCAGGGTCAGATGATCGGCGTAATTGGCATTACCGGAAACCCGGAGGAAATTGAAGAGTTTGGCGCACTGGTTAAGATGATCACCGAAATGATGATAAACCAGTCTTTCTTGACTGCACAGGAAGAGTGGAGGCACCGATTGAAAGAACTCATCTTCGATGAATGGGTCCAGGAGGAGCCTAACCTTGAAACGGTAAAACAAAGACTCAACCTGCTCGGCATGAAAGTAGGGACCCCCTGCCAGGTTGGACTGCTGGAGATCGACAATTCCGATCGACCCCTGATGAATCGAGAATTGATTCGAAAGCTCGAAGAAATCTTTAATGAAAAACGCGTCATGATCGGATCTTTGAACGTGAACCGTTTATTCCTTCTCGCACTGGGGATCACGGAGGGAGTTTTCAAAAGAAAGTTAAATCAGGCCATGGACTTGCTGCAGCGAATGAATATCGCATTCCGGATCGGACTTGGGTCTTCCGTTAAAAACCCTGCATTGATCCGCTATTCCCTTGAAGAATCCGAAATCTCCTTGCTGCTCGGAAACGGAGAACAGAAACTTATTGCTTATGCGGAGATTGAAACGAAAGCGCTTATTGAAAGGGTCGATGCTCGCATTAAGCAGCAATATCTCGAACGCATACTGCAGCAGATGCCCGATAAGATGGTAGAGACTCTGGAATGTTTCTTTGCAAACAATCTCAACATCAGCGAGACGGCAAAAGCGATGTATATTCATCGTAATTCGCTGATTTACCGCATCAAGAAAATCAAAGAGGATACAGGCTATAATCCGCAATTGTTCCAAGATGCCGTTTCTCTGCAGCTAGCCGTATGGATATATACCATGAGAAAGAAATAAATATATTTTTTGATTGGATTGCAAATTCTACGGCTTTATCGCTTACCTCTTTATAACCCCTGATTCTTCTAATGCTTCAATTTCCATCTCATCCACTTGTAATCTATCCCCATAAGCTCATCCAATTAAATAAAAAAAGCAAACCAGCTGTGGTCGATGGAGACACCTGACCTGTATGTGGCCGAGTTCAAAATCGCCGATCCCGCCCAAACAGATCGAAACCTATGCGTCGACCCTTCAATCGCTGCTGGAGAAATCAACGAAGACGCCTCAAGGGACCGCTAACCCGAGCGGTTATGTGGCCGGTATCGATTTCTGGATTATGTATGAGCCATTCAAGCCGTAATAGGTATTCCTTCATAGGACTGAACGCGCAATAAAATCCCTGTTCCTTTGCTTGAGCAAGGGGCAGGGATTTTTGATGGGTGTCTTTGCGACTACGCTCAATTCAGCGAAACAACATATCCTGCTCTTCCGCCCCTTTCACTTCATAATCAGACAAGCATAGTGATTTCCCGCAAGCAGATTGTAGTGGAATTGGATCGCTTCCTCTGTAATTGCAGCCCGTATAACGAATGATCTTGTCAAAAAGTTTCACTCTTAGAATTCTAATTTGTGAACAAGTTGTGAACTTGGAAGGATAATCGTGGAAAAACACGAATAAGTAGCCAGAATGAAAAATTTGCCGAATTCCCGCCATTGGGAAACGGGGGAACCATTTTGGGTGAATTGATCCCGACGTCCGCTAGCACGGACGCCAGAGGCGATCATAGGGAGCCTTCAACCGAACCCCACAGCTAACCTCGTAGGCACCGGAAGGAGTTTCCTGTTTTGAAAAAGATCTCTGCAGCACTGATCGGTTTAGCGATGTTGCTTGTTTTCCAAGCCGGGAGCGTTTTTGCAGACTCCAAGCTGGACGGCGTCGTTACCGATCTAATCGGAACACCTTATGCAACAGCCGGCACGACCACAAGAGGATTCGATTGTTCTGGATTTACGATGTACGTGTTTAATAAACTCGGCGTCTCCATCCCGCACGCTTCCCGGTCGCAAGCAGGTCTAGGCAAAAAAGTCGCGAAGAGCGATTTGATTGCTGGCGATCTCGTATTCTTCAATACGAACGGCAAAAGTATTTCCCACGTAGGCATTTATGTTGGAGACGGCAAGTTTGCACATGCATCCTCCAGCAAAGGCGTAACAATCAGCGCACTCAGTGACTCCTACTACGTTAAACGTTATGTTACTGCGCGCCGTGTTATGAGCCAAACCAGTTACGAGAAATATGCAGATGACCCGTCTGATGAGCTGGACGGCGGAGGCGACTCCGATTAAAAACTGCTCCGCATCGCTGCCGCGATGTGCAGGTGGGCCGCAGGTGCTCGTCCCTTTTGGGACGAATGCCTGCGGCTTTATTATTTTGTGCGCCGGCTTAGACAATAGAAGGGCAGAGTGTGCTCCTTGTATTTATATACACCGAAAAGACCTCTGTTCAAACCATTTGCGCGCATTTGAGGCGATTAAACGCCGCGGAATTATAATAGGCTGCCGCCCATACTTAAGGGCGGCAGCCTATTATCGGTTCATGCACCTCCGCGATGAGGATTGGGAATGCCCGATTTCCGCTTTTCATGATCAGACTGCGGGCGCAGTTGGTAGCGGGCCCACCAGAAGGCGCGTCCGATCTGGACATCGAGCTGCACACCGAGCGGGTTGAGCAGTTCATGGAGCTCATATGCAGTCCCGCAGCCTTCACCGCGGCGGTCTGCAATCACGACCGTAGCTCCCGTACGCAGGCGATCATGCCAAGCTTCCAGGAAAGCGGACCTCTCATCAGGCGCAAGCTCTCCTAAGCAAAAGCACGCAAGCCCCGCTTCAAAAGAGCCCGCAACGCTCGTCAGCTCGGATGAACGCACCATTTTGACAGCCGGTGTCGTAATCCGCGGCGTTCGCGGCCCGGAAACGCGAAGCACGTTTCTGCCTGCTAATGTCTTGGTCACGGCATATTCGACCCGCTTCCACTCGCTCCATCTCTGATCCAAGCTCTCCTTCAATCCCACCATAGCCTACCTCCCGTGTGATGCATTCCTGCTGCTGTGTATCTTGTTCTATACCTATGCCGCTCCGCTCGCAAACTGACCAGAAACAGGTATAATAAACCACAAGAGGGTCGTTCCTGTCCCTTCGTATTGCGTACAGCCGGCCTCACCCATTCCGATACATCTCTCACCCATATAAAGGAGCTGTTGAATCATGTCCTCACGGCTTTCTCCGGCCCTAGCCGCCTTCCATCCCACGCTCGCCGGCTGGTTCTTCGAAACCTTCGGCGACCCGACGCCCGTCCAGCTTGAAGCATGGGCCTCGATCAGGGATAACCGGCATACCTTAATTGCCGCGCCTACCGGTTCAGGCAAAACACTAGCCGCATTGCTGCCCTGCCTGGATAAGCTGGCCAATGACAAAATTACTGCCGCTCAGCACCGCAGCCGCACCTGGACACCGGGTGTGCGTGTACTCTACGTCACCCCGCTGAAGGCGCTGAACAATGACATCCAGTATCATCTGGTTGGGTTTATTGAAGCGCTCGAGCGTCATTCCTCCCAAGCTCCCCTGCAATCCCAATCCATGCCCGATTGGCCTGGCATCCGTTCTGCTGTGCGGACGGGAGATACCCCTTCCCATGAACGTGCCAAAATGCTAAGGCGGCCGCCGGACGTACTCGTCACGACACCCGAATCCCTGTACCTGCTGCTTACCTCGGATAAAGGACGCAAGATGCTCCAAACGGTGGAAACCGTCATTGTTGATGAAATTCACAGTCTGGCCGGTGATAAACGGGGCGCCCATCTGTCGCTCACACTTGAGCGTTTAACCGCACTGGCTGAGCAGCCGGTCCAGCGAATCGGTGTATCGGCCACGCAGAAACCGCTCGAACGCGTCGCCCTGTTCTTGGGAGGCTGGGATTCCGGTTCAGCATCCTCGACGCCTCCTCAAGCGGGCGGCCAGCAGCAGCCCCATCCACTAGGCTATTCCCCCCGCCCGGTCGAAATTGTGGAGAGTGCCATGAACAAGAACATCCAGGTTCGCGTCACCATGCCTGACCTCAGCAAGCCCGCTATGACGCGTGAAGGCGTGTGGGTGCCGATTGTCGAGCGGCTCATGCAGCTGATGGACGGCTGCCGGTCTGCGCTGCTGTTCGTAAACAGCCGCCGCCTGTGTGAGCGGCTCGTCCTGCGCTTAAATGAGCATGCGGGCGGCGAAATGGCGCGCGCCCACCATGGCAGCTTGTCCCGCGAGCGCCGGCTTGAGGTCGAGCGCATGCTCAAAGCAGGCGAGCTGCGCTGCTTGGTCGCCACCTCTTCCCTGGAGCTTGGCATCGATGTCGGTCACATCGATGTGGTCATTCAAGTGGACTCGCCGAAGGCGGCCGCTGCCGGTATCCAGCGCATCGGGCGCGCGGGCCATGCCGTGGGCGACGTCAGCCGCGGCTTCATCGTCGCCCGCCACCGGGGCGACTTGCCCGAATCGGCCGTTTTATGCCGCAGCATTGCGCTTCGTGATATCGAAGAGATCACACTGCCGCATGAGCCGCTGGACGTGCTGTCACAGCAGATAACCGCAATGGCTGCAGCTGAAACGATCACCGCAGACGAGCTTTATGCACGGCTGCTTCGCAGTGAATGTTACCGGCGTTTTCCCCGGGAACGCCTGGATGCAGCGCTGAAGGTACTGGCTGGCTTTTACCCTTTTGCCAGACCGCTTATCGAGTGGGACCGCAAGAGCGGCCTGCTGTCGAAGAGAGCCAACACCGCGATGGCAGCCGTTACAGGCGCGGGCACCATCCCGCAAACCTCAGCCTATCCCGTTCACCATGCACAGAGCCGCATCCACCTTGGAGAACTCGATGAGGAATACATCGGGGAAAGCCGCGTCGGCGATGTGTTCCAGCTCGGAACCAGCTCATGGATGATCAGCAGCATCGAGAACGACCGTGTATATGTGAAGGAAGCGCCGAACCGCTTCAGCGAAATCCCTTTTTGGAATGCCGAGCCCGGCGGACGCAGCTATGAGCTTGGCCGCAAGCTCGGGCGGTTCTTGAGTCAGCTCTCCGATAAGCTCGGATTAACCGCCGGTCAATCCGGCGGAGAAGTCCCCTCCAAGCAGACGGAGCAAGCCGCCTCGGATTGGCTGGATGCCGATTACGGGGTTGATCGGGTCGCTTCCGAAGCACTCATCGAGCTTGTAGAGGCGCAGCACCGGGCAATTGGCCTGCCGACTGACAAGCGTATCGTTATCGAGCATTATCAGGACCTCATGAATCATACCCATGTCATTATTCACAATCCGTTCGGAAGGCGGGTGAACCGGTCATGGCTGCTTGCGATTGAGCGGCAGTTTGATGCTCTGCCTTATAAAATGTTCGGAAATGCCAAGGATAACGGCATTGATCTCGTTATTCCCGACTGGGACGCCTCTTGGCTGCAGACGCTGTGGCATATTACGCCAGGCAGCGTGGAACCGCTGCTTACAGAAGCGATTACCGGATCACCGCTGCTCGGCGTTGCCTTCCGCCGCATTGCGGAAACCTCGCTGCTGTTATCCCGCAGCTTCACGAGAACGCCAATGTGGCAGAAGCGGTTCCGCTCCGAAGAGCTTCTGAAGCAGGCCCTTCCCTATGCGGAGCATTTTCCCTATTTGCATGAAGCGATGCGGGAATGCCTGCACCAGTTTATGGATTCAAGCGGCCTGAAGCAGGTGCTTGAGGCGGTCTCCTCCGGCCAGATCGAGATCGTCGTGAAGGAAACGAAGACCCCCTCTCCATTTGCCGTCCAGTTCTTATCTGATTATGCCACCGCTCAGCTTTATGAGGGCGACGGCTTAAGCGAGACCACACAGCTCCAGCTTATGAGCCTTAGTAAATCGGCTGCAAGCGAGCTGTTTAGCGTGGAGGCGGTGAGACAGGCTATCGACCCAGTTATTGCACGCAAGGAAGCAGAGCGGCTGGAGATCGGCAGCGCTCCCCCTGCAACTGCCAATGAACTCTATACACTGCTTAAGCATCGGGGGGATTTGAGCACGGAGGAATTGGCCGGCATTGCGGGAGAAGATGTCCACTCCTGGCTCATTGCCCTTCAGCAGCAGGAACGGGTGGTTCAGCTTCAGAAGGAGCGGTATTCAGGGAGATGGATATGCGTGGATGAACAAGAGATGTATGAGGATTTTCCCGCGAAGGACAGCGCAATTGCCTTTGTTGCCGGGCGGTTCGCGGAGCACCGGCTTTCCTTTACCGAAGATGAGCTTTGCAGCCGCTATCCTTTTGTTACAGCTGCCGTTGCCGGGCGTATTATTCAGCTGCTGCTTGATTTGGACCGCATTGAGCAGGCCCCGTTCGCCGCAAATGATGACGAACGGATCTGGACCAGCCGGAATGTAGCGAAGCGGCTTATCCGTCTTACCATTGAGCAAGCCCGCAAGCAGGCCGAGCCGATCGAGCCGATCCGTTGGTGCGCCCATATGTCGATGCTTCAGCATGCACTACCCGGTACGCAGCTGAGCGGAATTGACGGACTGCGGACGATTATCGGCAAGCTGCAGGGCTTTTATTTGCCCGCATCGCACTGGGAGTCCATCGTCTTCCCCGCCAGATTGACGGGTTACCGCAAGGAGGATCTGGATCTGCTGTGCGCCTCGGGCGAGGTCATCTGGCTGGGCCGTAAGGAAGAGAGTGAGAAGGAAGGCAAAATCGCCTTCTTCCTTACCGATTCGAAACCCCTCTACTCGCCTTATATTAACCGTTCATTAGAGGGGGCCGCTTCCAAGCATCCTGCGCTGCTCAAGCTTCTCCAAGAAGGAGGCGCAAGCTTCCTCACCAGGCTGAGCCGCGACTATGGCAAGCTGCCGTCCGAGCTGCTGACCGACCTGCTCGATCTTATCTGGGAAGGCCGCGTCTCGAACGATCAGTTCGCACCGCTCCGGCTGCAGCTGGCAACCAAAGGCAAACAGCTGGCCAGGACCGGATCCGGGCTTGGACGATGGTATTGGACGGGATCGCTTGATGAGCATCCGTCCAGGTCCGGCGAGAGGGAGGAACCAACCGCAGCCGGTGGTGCGGTCTCCGCAGCGGCTTCTGCTTTTGCCGGATTGAAGCAGACGGATCTGCCGGAATCTGCGCTTCACTGGACGCAGCATTTGCTGGACAGCTACGACATTCTGTCCAAGGATTTGATCGCCCAGCTGTCTCCCTTCAGCTGGGAGGAGCTGCTTCCTGTTCTTAAGCAGCTGGAGCATTGGGGGGTCGTTACAAGAGGGTTATTTCTCCGCGGCGTACCGACGCTTCAGTTTGCGCGGCGCGAGCAAATTGCCGCGGTGCGTCAGCCTTTTCCAGGCCAAGACGAAGAAGCCGTTACGCTGGTTGCCGCTGTCGATCCGGCCAATCCCTATGGGCTGGCCATCGACTGGCCATCCGCGGCAGGTGCATCCTTCTCGCGCAAGAGCGGCAACTATTTGGTGTTATACCAAGGGGAGTGGCGCTTTTGGATCGAGAATAAGGGGCGTAAAATCGTGGAAATCAATCCCGCTGCCGCGCATAAGGATGCCCCGGGTACAGATCATCAGAAGCGTCTCAAACATATTTTCGGTACCGTACTCCGGCAGCAGCACCTCAGCAAGATCAAAATCGAATTTTGGAACGGGGAGCCTGTCATCGAATCCACCGCGGCTAACCCCCTGCTGGCCATCGGCGCAGAGCGGGATAACCGCAGTCTCGTGCTGTGGCCAAGTCAGCTCCAATAAAGGTGGGAGAAAGAAAGAGGAAGCCGTATATAGAGGATAAACCGATCAGGAATCGTGTGATTCGTTCTATGCAAAGTCTATGTGGCATAAATGCATATAGCTCGCCTGAGAGACTGCTCAGCAGGCTTTTTGCGCAGCAAATAACCCTGATCGGTCTGCTGCTATCTTCAGGGACTTCACTTCGTTATATTGTTCTTAAAAGGAGCGGTTACCCTAATGAAATTGACTACGCAACGGAGCTGGATTTTGACTACATCGCCAAGCAGGATCACCATATAATGTCGGACTTAATTGGCAGGAAAATAACAGAAAAAGAAATAGCCATCATCCGTGACCAAGAAGGGATCTATCTCGGTTTTATGAGGTTTGGATATTTCTGGGACAACACGCCTTTTATGAATATGATTTGGATGGATGAACGCTGCCGGGGCAAAGGCATTGGAACAAAAGTCGTTTTATGGTGGGAGAATGAAATGAAGGAAAAAGGCTGTAAGCGCGTCATGACCTCTACCTTGGCGAGTGAAGAGGCTCAGCACTTTTACAGAAAATTAGGCTACCTTGATGCCGGATGCCTGCTGCTCGATCATGAGCCTCTCGAAATCCTTATGACTAAATCCATCTAACTCATCTGCCGTCATACGGCGCATCCTCATTGATCCGACAGTTGTATTTGCTTGATTTGCTTCGAGTTATCGGGCTGCTCCAGCCACTTCTCAATGTCCTTGGCATTCATCGGCTTCCCGTAATAATAACCCTGCATGACACGGCAGCCGCGCGACTTCAGGAAGCTCATTTGCTCCTCTGTTTCCACGCCTTCGGCGATGACCTCCAAATTCAACTGCCCTGCTATCGTAATAATAGCGCTAATAATGGCTTGCTTGGAGGTCAAATCACTTTGCCGGATAAATAATCGGTCAATCTTCAAGGCATCGATCGGCAGTTCATCCAGACTTCCCAGCGAGGAGTATCCCGTCCCAAAATCATCCATCGAGATTCGCACGCCGAGCTGCTTGAGCTGCTTAAGCTGTTTAATCGTATCCTGCAGGTCATACATGGCAATCGTTTCGGTGATTTCCAGCTCAAGGTTGTCTGGCTTTATTCCGGTTTCTTGAAGAGCTTCTTCAACCATCTCGCCGAGTAAGCCGCTCTCAAAGACGCGAATCGACATATTAACAGAAATGCAGATATGCAGAAGATCAAGAGACTGCCATGCTGTATTTTGCCTGCATACTTCGTGAATCATCCACCGGGTCATCGCTACGATCAACCCGGTTTCCTCTGCGATTGGGATGAACTCAGACGGCATAACCACGCCAAGCCGGGGATGATTCCAGCGTATCAATGCTTCCATGCCGGATACATGATTACTCTCCGCATCCCATTTGGGCTGATAATAAACCTCCAGCTCCTCATTCACAAGCGCTTTGCGCAGGTCCCGCTCGAGCTCCATTTTGCGGACAAGCAGCCGGTCCGTCTCTTTATCAAAGAGCTTATATTGATTCTTGCCCGCACCCTTCGCCCGGTACATCGCCATATCGGCCGCCTTCAGCAGCATCGTCCGGTTCATGCCATGCTCAGGCGCCAAGCTTATGCCTATGCTGGAGGTCACATAAATTTCGTTCCCAAGAATCGAATACGGCCGTTTGATACCTGCAATGATGACATCGGCAAGCGCGGATGCTTCCGGCTCTCTCCCCTTGGCCGAGGCGATCAGAAATTCATCGCCGCCGAGCCGAAATACGGTTTGATCGCCGGATGAAGCTTCTTTGAGCCGGATGGCAACCTCTTTAATCAATAAATCACCGGCGTCATGTCCCAGCGTATCATTAATGGTTTTGAAGCGGTCCAGGTCGATAAACAGCAGAAACCCGCTTTCTTTTCCCGGGAAAGAGGACTCGAAATACCGGGTCAGATGATGACGGTTAGGCAAGCTGGTAAGCGAGTCGGTATACGCCATCCGTTCAAGCACATTACGGTCAAAGAAAATAACACCGGATGAGATCGCCAGCAGCACAAAGGTCGCTATGGCGACACCGACGAGCAGGAACGGCTCGGATTCCGCCATATAATCTAACATTTGCGGACCATTCGTCTGATCAAGCCGAAATTCAGTCGCTTCCAGCGCCAGATAATGAATGCCGCATATCGTCAGCCCCAGCATACTCGCATATAGCATCTTCATTGGCATATGAATACTTGGTGTATTCCGGGCCCGCCGGAACAGATAGAGGGTACCATAGCAAGCGGCATAAGCTATGAGGATAGCAGGAGGAATATCCTGATAACGGTAGGAGACTAGAATGGGCGGTTTAATCGCTGCCGTCCCGAAATAATGCATAGCCAATATTGCGCTGCCCATAAAAAAGCCCGCAGGAATAACACGGCGGATGCTTGCCTCTGAGACGGTCGTAAAGCGGAAAGCAATAAAGGAAGCCGTAATACCTGCAGCTATCGATAGCAGCGTAATCAGCGGATTATAATCCACGGCCACTCTCATATGAAAGGAGAGCATACCGACAAAATGCATGGACCACACCCCCACGCCTACAACGCAGGAGCCTGAGACCAGCCATGCCCTCTGGCTTTTCCCGCTCTCGCGGGATATTTTATTGGCTAAACTGAGCGCTGAGTATGAGACCGCTGCTGCAATTAGAAAGGATAGCAGCACCGTCATACCGTTATAATGCCCATTCATAAGATTCAACTGCACGACCTTCTTTACCGACTTTATCGTAACTTTTCTTTTTTGAAGCAGCACTCATCATTATAATTTAACAAAAAGTAAAACTAAGAAAAAAACGCTATTTTTCGACAATTTCATAAGAGATTTTAAAACATAAAAATATTCCAAATCAGGATGAGCAAAACATTATTTTATTATCGTTATCCCTCCTAATTTTATGATAAAGTTAATACCGAGTTTAACGTGTGGGGAGAGATGGATATCATGACCCGGCTTATCTTCTTGGGTTGCATTGCTTATTTGATCGTCGGTCTGGGTCAGCTTGTTGTCGGATCTATTATGGAGCCTATGGTACATGCCTACGGCATTGATTACAGTGATGGCGGGCAGCTGGTTATGAATCAGTTTTTAGGCGGACTATTCGGTATTGTCTGCGCGCCTTGGTGCATTCAGAGATTCGGCAAAAAGTTTGTTCTGCTTCTGGCGCTGGGATTGATGGCCGCAGCGGAGTTTCTGTATACGCTGCTTCCGCCTTGGGGCATTATGCTGACGATTGCCCCGATTGCCGGAATCGGGATTGGGATGACGGAGACGGTGGTCGGCTCCTTTATTATCGGCGCTTCCGGAGAACGTGCGAATACGGCGATGAGCCGCGTAGAAACCTTCTTCGGGGTCGGCGCGCTGCTTATCCCTTTTGCGGGAGCTGCACTTATCCAGTCCGGCTACTGGAAGCTCTCATTCGGCATTGTCGGCTTACTGTCGACCGCAACGCTTATTCTATGGGCACTTTGCTGGCCGGGTATTCTTGACAGTCCGGCACTGGCGCAGATGAAGGAAACGCCGGACAAGCGCTCAGCTGACCACCCGCCAAAGCAGCGGACATTCATGATTCTTGCTGCTTGTGCGCTATTCTTCGCCATTTATGTAGGGCTGGAGATGAGCTATATTCATTATCTGCCTTCTGTTCTCGTTCTAGGCAACGGCTTATCGGATTCCACGGCCGCGCTCACCTTAAGCATTTTCTGGGGAGCCATGGTTATCGGACGTATGGTATCCGGCCAGATTGCCGATCGGGTTGGAGGGTCCGTCTATTTGTTTGCCGCCTGCCTAACTGCAGGTGTGCTCTTCATGCTGATGACTTTAATGACGGGAACAGCACCGACACTCGTGCTCACTTTCCTGGCCGGGCTGTCCATGTCAGGTATGTTCGCCATTGCGCTTGTCTTTGCTAATCGCGCAGCGCCCGGCATGACGGAACGTACAACAAGCCTGCTTATGGCATTCGGCGGCATCGGCGGCGCTCTTCTGCCCAAGGGTACAGGCTGGCTGCTGGATCAGCAAGGACCGGAGGCTGTACGCTGGTTCTTCGCTGCGACAGCGCTGGTGCTGCTGCTCGTTATGATGTGGGCGAGCGCTTCCGTCCGCCGCAGTACGAAAGCCGTGAAAGTCATTGAGGTAGGTATCGGACAGTAGTTATACATTGAACAGGAAGAAGGTTGCCTATGCATGCTATAAGCCGTCGCAAGCGTGATTTGGAGCAGTATATGCCCGATTTGACCATCGAAACGGAACTAGTTGAAGCTTATTGGGATTCTGTTTTGCAAGCCTATCAGGACAAGCCTCTTCAAGTGAAGCTGGAACCTTCGGATTCTCCGTTCCCTTCCGTTACCGTTCAGAAGCTAACCTATGAAGGCTATGATCATACGCCTATCCACGGTTGGTATATGGTACCCGCGGAGAAACACAGCCAGGGCTTGCCCTGCATCGTCACACTCCCAGGGTATACCGGAGATAAAGGCTATCCGGAGAGATATGCCGAGTGGCTGCTGCTGGGCTATGCGGTTCTGGCTGTGGACGTTCGGGGTCAAGGCGGAGAGACCGGCAACCGGCTGCCCGAGGCAGCAGGCTCGTCCAAAGGCTGGGTCTCGATGGGCTTAGCCGATAAGGAGCATTCCTATTATCAAGCCATTACGATCGATGCCGTCAGAGCCGTCGATGTTGCCGCACAGCTTCCAGAGGTGGATCGCCATAAAATTGCGGTCTTCGGCGTCAGCCAAGGCGGCGGTCTGGCCTTGCTTGCAGGTGCGCTCCACAGCAGTGTCGCTGCAATCATCGCCGACATTCCGAATATGTGCCATATGGATTACGGAGTCCTCCATTCAACCGGCTCCTTGACGGAAATCGCGCAGCACCTGAAGCGATATCCCGATCAGCTTGAACCTGTGCTGGAAACACTGGCCTACTTCGATATGCTCAACCTGGCTCCGCGCATCCATGCTCCAGTTCTGATGTCTGTTGGTTGGAAGGACACCGTCTGTCTGCCGGAAACCATCTATGCCGTCTACAACCGGCTTAATACCGATAAGAGAATCTACGATTATCCGTTCAACGGCCATGAGGTCGGCGAGTTTCATAACCGGGAGCGGATCCAGTTTCTGAGCAGTCTGTTCAAGTAAGACTGTAAAACCTGTGATGGACAAGAAATGAAAAAGCTATCCTTCGGCAGCTGGCTGCGGGGGATAGCTTTTTTGCGTCTGATGGGTTTGGTGGGTTTGAGCAGCAGCTTAGACCATTGAACAGTGAAGGCAAACAACCATTTTTCTAAAAGATAGGGACTTCCCTAGTTCGTTCCTGCCTTGAAGCGATACGATATAGCAGCAGCTATCTGGGGGAGGCGATAAGTTTGCTTGTTAATAAGCGGAGGAATTGGGAGAAGAAACGATCCTTAGCCCGGAGTATGCGCATTCACAAAGTCAAGCGTACCTTGCGCTGCGCACGGCTGAGTAAGTATAACCGAAATCGGCGGCTGTCACTGAATTGGCGTTTGCGCCGCCTTGGTATGTCCGCCTGCATCCGAGAAGAACAAATAGAGAGGGGATAAGCTATGGCACTGGAGTCAACCTCCAAGCTTGTCATACCGGGGACCATCCTGCATGCACTTCTTCAAAGAAACAAAGGTAAGCAGATGGACGTGATGACGACAGCCGGTATGGCAAACGGACTGCTGCATGCTTTTAATCCAACTTTTCTGACGTTAACAAGCGATACCGGCAAAGAAACCTATATTCTATTCGACTACGTCGTCTCTTTCTCTTTCACAGAGCCTGACCCCAGCAGTTAAAGGATTTCCTCGTGTAGAATAAGAGTGCAAATAAGTCGCGGCAGTGCTGAATGATCCCCTTTAAGCAGACAGCGTATAACAAGCGCACTACAGTTTACTTGGAGGGGATTTTTTAATGGGCGAAACTAGGAAGACCTCTATCATTGAAATACAATTCCGTGGCAACCCGGCCCCAATGCCTATTTGTACGCGTTTGTTTCAGGTGCTGGCAAACAGTCGGTGATGCCGGTAGACGAAGTCCAGCGTGACTCGTTGTCACGGGTTGGGCTCCGGCAGATGCCTGTGAATGCTTTCTGGGGACGCGGCCCTGAATGGATGGGCATGCCCATCCATGTCACCTGTGCCAGGCAGAACTGCTTGTGCGATTCTCCGAACGACACCTCACATATTCTCCTAGCCGCTAACTAAACTGGATTTCATACAGTATAGAGAGTGATTTTGAATCTAGAGGGCAGCTATACTGCATTTCATACAGTTATATCAACCCCGATGGCTGATAGGGAGCCTACTTTGGCTGTAATAACTGGATATGCAGTTAGACTATTTAGTAGACACGCCTTAATGGAAGACCTGTATACTTAAAATAAAAAGGTCGAGG
>NZ_JBHSOW010000072.1:0-83102 GCF_042656405.1 Paenibacillus solisilvae
ATGAAAAAGCTCCCCTTACGATAACAGGTTTTATTATTTCACCTGTCTACCGTAAGGGGAGCATATCATTCCAGACTGCCGCTATGCTTGTTAAGAGTTTTGTTATGCAACGTTGATCCACTGATCAACAGCAAAAGCAATCGCGATACCAGCCGCGTACCGTGCCAGATCCACGAACAGAAATCCTTTTCCGAGAACTAAAGCACCGAGCAGCGTGTTTCTAATGCTGTTGATCCATTCCGCTTGGTACAGCTGACTGCATTCGATCGCAAAGCAGAAGATCAGACTGATACCGGCAGCGGTGATGCGGCGAGAGCTCATCCATACCGTGCGGACGCCTAAGTAAATCATACTCGCCCAAAGTGCATCGCCTGCGTTACTGGCGACGAAGCCGGGTAAGGAATCAGGAAACTTCCTTGAGCCAAGGCCAAGCACAACCGTCACAGCTAACGCAGCGAGATATAACAATCTGGCGTTCACGATTAATCAGCCCCATAATAATTCATAATAAAGATCGCCTTTATTCTATCATGGGAATTCAAGCAAAGATAGGAAACCACGGGCAGATGGGTTTTCAAAACCATTTAGATTGCTTACAATAACATTGTATAAAATTTAAATAAGAGGTGATTGCAAATGAACATATTCGATTTCACTGTCCAGACATCCCAAGGGGAGCAAAAGCCGCTCGCAGCCTACCGCGGCCAGGTGCTGCTCATTGTTAATACAGCGACCAAGTGCGGGTTCGCCACGCAGTTCGATGAGCTTCAGAAGCTCTATGAGACTTACAAGGATCAAGGCTTCGCCGTATTGGGCTTCCCGTGTAATCAGTTCAGGGATCAGGAGCCGGTCAAGGATGGAGAAATGGAGCAGGCCTGTAAAATCAACTTCGGCGTGACGTTTCCTCTGTTCGCCAAGATCGATGTGAATGGGACTGACGCAAGCCCGTTATATAAGCATCTGAAGAAAGAGGCTTCCGGTCTATTCGGATCGTCCATTAAGTGGAATTTCACTAAATTCCTTGTGGATCGGGAAGGCCATATCGTCAAACGGTTCTCACCTGCGACGAAACCGCTCAAATTCGAGAACCGGATTCAGAAGCTGGTCGGGAAGCCGGCCGTAACTCGCTAATCGGCGGTTACGACCCGTTCCGCGTGCGTATAAATGTTCATCTCCTGTCCGCGGATGAAGCCGACACAGGTGATACCCAGATCATGCGCCAGCTTAAGTGCGAGATCAGTAGGGGCTGACTTCGATAGAAGGATGCCCACGCCGATCTTGGCTGCTTTGAGGACAACCTCGGAGGACATCCGCCCGCTGAAGGCGATGATTTTATCCGTTATGGGCAGCTTATTCTGGAGCCGGTAGCCAAACAGCTTATCCAGCGCGTTATGCCTCCCGATATCCGAGCGCACCGCAAGCAATTCCGTCGTTGAGCAAAGCGCAGCATTGTGGAATCCGCCTGTACGCTTGAAATCATCCGAGCCCTGCTGCAGCTGCTGGATGAGATACATAATTTGCTCAGGGGTGATGCGGACGCTGCTGGTAGATGTACGGGCGGTACGGGCGTCGTTTTGAAAATAAAACTGCCGGCTCTTCCCGCAGCATGACCCGATCATCCGCTTGGCATAATCATGCTTGCCCGTCGATTGCTTCAGATGGAGCTCGACATAAACGAAGCCGCGTTCCTCGTCTAACCGGAGGGACTTGATTTCGTCAGCTAGGCGGATAATGCCCTCGGAAGCGAGAAATCCGATCGTCATCTCCTCCAGCTGGGAAGGAGAGCAGACGATGGTTGCGAACTCCTCGCCGTCGAGCCGGATCGTCAGCGGGTATTCCGCCGCGATCTCATCCTCCTGTTCGAGCGCGGCTTCGCTTGAATATTTGCAAATGCGCCAGCTTGTGGTCACTTGTGGCAGCATCGTGAGATCACCTCTTTCGCCAAATCGGCTCTTCGTATGGAACGGACTCCATTCGCCCGGACTTGCCGCTATCCGATAACTTCGGTTTCGAGCTCATCAATCCGTTTCTCCACGTAACGTTTATCCTTAAGTGCGAAGTAAGTTTCGGCTTTCTCTAAGATGACTGCTGCATTATATTCAGGAATGCCGGCATGCGGCTCGTATATTCCCTTAGGCAGGAGAACATTGCCTTCGGGCCAATAGAGCTCCAGGTTGCCGGAGGCAATGTCGACAAGCTTGGCGCGGCCGTGGAAGGTGCCGTACTTATTATAGGCAACAACCGCATCTCCCTGCGCAATGTTCAGCTTAGCGGCATCCTCCCTGCAGAGCAGCACGTCGAATCGGTCCGCCGCGTTGAAGGGATCGGTAACGCTGTATATCATCGAGTTGAACTGTTTGCCCCGTCTTGTCGTTACATAGAAATGGCCTTCCGGCTTGCGCAGCTCGGGCAGCTCCACCGCAATCAGATTGCCCCGGCCATCCGGAGTCGGGCAGCTGCCATCCTCGCACAGCCATGCGCCGCCCCATTGGAACACATCGCCTTTCTTGCGCAGATGCTGCACGCCCTCGTAATTGGGCGCAGCCACTGCCATTTCTTCGCGGAGGGCGTAAGCATCCTTGAATGTAACAAGCTCCTTACGCTTCGGGTAAACACGTGCTGCAAGATCCCCGTAAATCTGCCATTCCGGCCTCGCCTCTGGCATCCGGGGCCCGTCAATTTCAGGAGAGAAGTAGACCATCCGCTCGGTTGACGTTGATGTTCCGCCGCCCGGCTGTTCATACCGGGTCATCGCAGGCAGCACAAGGACGGTCTCCCTTGCATCGACAAGCGTCGAGGTGTTCAGCACGATATCCTGATGAACGCGGATATCCACCGATTCCAGGCAGGAGCGGACAAATTCGGGCTCCGGCATCGTCTCCAGAAAATTGCCGCCGGACGTGTAGAAGAGCTTCAGCTTCCGCTCATGATCATAAGGGAGCAGCGCATTCTCCAGGGTGACGCCGACAATATCGCCCTGCCACTTGGGCAGAGGAAACCCCCAGGCCTTCTCGATACGGGGGATGTCATCGCCCTTGAACTCCCCGCCGGGCAAGCTGAACGGATCGGCCCCCATCTCACCGGAGCCCTGCACGCCGCTGTGTCCGCGGATCGGCATCAAGCCGCAATGCTCGCGCCCGAGAAAACCGCGCAGCAGGGCAAGATTAGCCACCTGCGAGATATTATCCGTGCCGAAGCGATGCTGCGTCAGCCCCATGCTCCAGACAAATACGGCCGACTTGGCACCGGCCAGCAGCCGGGCAAATTCGCTCATCCTCGCTTGCGTTAATCCGGAGGAACGCTCAAGCTGTGCCCAGCTCTGCTGCTCGATATGCGAGCGGAGCGAATCGTAGCCGTTCACATGCCCTTGTACGAAGGCATGATCGACAGCGGAGCCGGGCTGAGCGCGTTCCATCTCGAACCAATGCTTCATAACGCCATGCATGAAGGCGATATCCCCGCCGATGTTGACCTGATAGAAGTCATCCGCAATCTTGGTGCCGAATAACGCGGATTCCGGAATAGAAGGGACCCAATAGCCGTCCATTGCGGGCTCGCGGTAAGGGTTAATGACGATAATCTTCGTTCCCCTGCGTTTGGCGGCATACATATATTTGGTCGAGACCGGCTGATTGTTCGCCGCGACACTGCCCCAGAAGACGAGGACATCGGTGCCGATCCAGTCCTTGTAATTGCAGCTCGAGGCACCGATGCCGACGGATCGCTTAAGCGCGGTCTTGGACGGGGAGTGGCAGATCCGCGAAGCATTGTCGATGTTGTTCGTGCCGAGGTAGCGTGCGGCTTTGGCTGCGGCATAATACGATTCATTCGTAATTCCGCGGGCAGTTAAGTAAAAGGCAAGCTGCTTCGGATCGATTTGCCGGATTTTGCCCGCGATCATATCCAGCGCTTCATCCCAAGTGATGCGGCTGAACCTGCGGTCTCCATGACGGCGGATCAGCGGGTAAGGCAGCCTTCCCAGCTTGCGGAGCTGGGTGCTGTCCATCCGGCGCAGCTCGTCGATATCGGCGTGCAGGATTTCCTGCTTAATGGCAGGCATCGTGTTCAGCCGCAAGAGGTTAAGCCGGGTTGTGCACAGGTGGGGGCCATCCAGCGTCTGATCATACAGACCGGACACACCGAGTGCGCAGCCATCGCAAACGCCCTGCGTTAATATCCGGAACGCATAAGGTAAATTATCCTTGTTTTCCGCCATCACCTTTACCGTATCCCGAATATGATGCGGCTTGATTTTGCCGAGCCCGAAGGGGACTTTGCTTACCCACAGCTTCGGGTCCAGCCTGCCAGGCAGCTTGATCGGCCCGGAATGCTTCGTTTTTCCCATCAATAGGACCTCCCATGAATGAATGATGCTGGTGCATGCTTCCGCCGTTAACAAAAAAACCGCTGAGAGACGATGGTTTTTTCATCACGAAAAAATCATGGTTTCTAAGCGGTTAGTCTCTCGCAGGTTCGCTGCCAAGCGCCAACAGGCTATATGGATCGGCTGCTGCCGAATTTCTCCTCAATATCCGAATCGAAGACGAAGATGGACATGCCGAAATCTTTATCAATATCAATATCGACGAACAGCTCGACGAATTTGGCTTCGAGCAGCTGCTCCATCTCAACTGGCGCATGATTGCGGTAGAGCTCCTTCACCCACTGCGTACGCGCTTCGCGCAGCATTTGTTTGCCGTCTTCTGCGCCGGCGATGAATTTCTCGACCGGAGATAAGTTGCCTTCCATCTCACAGATCGCCCAGCTCTTGCAGAAGGTGGTCGTGATCCGGCTTGGTCCTCTGCCCATATGGCGTTTGCGGAAGGCTTTCACGAGATTGCTGAATTCAGCCTCTGTTTTATTCATCGTCTTACCTCTTTTCCGCGGAATCGGTGACAGGAGCGCTGTTCCGTATCAAACGGATTGGTGAATAGGGTTCTTTCCCCATCTTAGCAAGAAAGCGTTTCACTGGCAAGGATGTTTGACTGCGGGCGGCTCTCTTACGTTTCGGCGATGAAAATAACTATGGTATACTATTTTGAAGATACATACAGGATTTTAGGGGGAGTTTGGAATGAATGCTTTATCTTACGCCTTGCTCAGCATGCTGAACCGGAAGCCTTTCTCCGGCTACGATTTGAAGAAGCTGATGGAGCTGTTCTGGCAAGCGAAACACAGCCAAATCTATCCGCTGCTGACCAAGCTGGAGAAGGATGAATTGCTGACCTTCGAGCTCATCAGCCAGTCGGGTAAGCCGGATAAGAAAATATACAGTATTACGGATAAAGGAGTCGCCGCGCTCAAGAAATGGATTGTGGACGAGCCTGCAGCCATTCCGGTTATGCGGGATGAATTTCTGGTTAAGCTGTATGCGATTGGACTTGCTGATCCGGAAACGGCGCGGCGCATCTTCGAAGAGCGCCTGATTGCCAAGAAAGTGACCATTGCACGTCTGCAGAAGGAAATCAATTTGATGGAAGCTCAGAAGGATGACTCGCTGACCGATATTACCAACAAACAATTCGGGCGTTATTTGCTCTATAAGCGGAAGCTCCGTCTTGAGGAAGAAGAGATCGAATGGGTGCATTGGGCCATATCGCTGCTCCCTTAATTCAGGGGCTGCAGCTGCTCTAAACGATCTCTATTATTCAGCCGGTTATGCTCTGTGATGTTGAAATAGGGGTGCCCGGTCAGCAGGCTTAGAATAAGAAGTACAGCGCCACCTGCAAGCATCAAGGATTCGTTTATTAGCAGCGCGCTGCAAGCTTTTATCGATACGCTGCCTAGCGGTAGCTGGCTGGAAAGCGGAGGGCGGCAGGGGTAACCTTCCACACCCGCTTATTCGCGCAGCTCCCAGTGCGCGGTGGGGCGTTGTATGGCGGCGGTCAACCACATGCTTCGGACAATACGTGAACCAGTTTGTCTCTTGTCTCAGGGAGTCTGCCGGCTGCATTTGTCGTTTCAAGCGGCTCTACCCAAGTGAATCCGTCTGCTTGGTAGCGCGGAAATACATGCATATGATAATGGGTCAAATCATTGAATGATCCATTATTCTGGATGATTGTAATCCCATCCGGCTGGAATAGAGCCTTTAACCCCTTGGCTATTTGTTGAGAGGTCTTCATAACAGCAGCTGCCGTGACTTCGTCTAGTTCATCGAGGTCATGGTAGTGCTGCTTAGGCAGAATGAGCACATGTCCTTCATGAAGCGGGGCAATATCGAGAAGACAGGTTACCCTATCGTCCTCGTATACGATCTGTGCATCTACCCGTTTATTAGCAAGGCTGCAGCCTAGACAGTCTGACTCCATGCGGATTTCTTTCATGTCCGTTGTCCCCCTATTAACGATTAACGATATCTAATATCTCAAGCAGACTGCCAATCTTCGCAGACGGCTCTTCCAAGGTATCATCCCATTCCATGAACCCGCTCAGCCAAATGGCTGATAACCCTGCATCCCGTGCTCCTTTAATGTCATTAACCGGATGATCGCCAACGTACCAGGTACGTGCCGCAGCCGCACCCAATCGTTCTAATGCGAGCTCGAATATGCGCTGATCGGGCTTCTTAATCTGCACCTCATCCGAAACGACAATGACGTCGAAAAAGTCCCGAAGCTGGGCCTGGTCAAGCTTGGCATTCTGCGTGTGGACGGAGCCGTTGGTGATCAATCCGAGCTTGATCCCCTGCGATCTTAATGCCATTAATAGTTCAACAGCGCCCTGCATGAGAACGGTCGATTTGAAAAACTCGGCGAACCAGAACTGCAGCAGCTCATCAACGGTTGTTTCTGCATATTTCATAGTCAGCTCCTGCAAGAATTGTTCATGCAGCTCGCGTTTGTGGCGGTAGCCGTCTTGGTCGGCTTCCCGCATATAGTCTAGAAGCGCAGCTCGATCGGTCTGTTCCGATAGCTCGACGAATTGATCAATAAACCGTTCCGAATAAGCTTGGAAAGCAGCTTTGCGGTTGATTAGCGTATTATCCAAATCGAAAATAACGGCTTCTACAGTCACTTAATCACTCCTTAGCGGTTCTGGATTTTGCAAATACAGAAATTCCTTATTCCATCCATTCGTGAAGTTAATCTTATTTCCTTGTTTATGATCGCCGAATCGTGCATGTTATACTGTACAAAAGAATGCCGTCTCACCTTTATTACATCCATGGAAACGGGGATTATTTCATTGACTCTACAACAATTAAAATACGTCATTGAGGCCGCCAATCGGGGCTCCATTAACGAAGCGGCCAAGCGTCTGTTTATCTCTCAGCCCAGCCTGTCCAACGCAATCAGAGAGCTGGAAGAAGAACTGCAGATTACGATATTTGAGCGGACGAATAAAGGGATCTCCCTCTCCAAGGAGGGGGCTGAGTTCTTAAGCTATGCCAGGCAGATCATCGAGCAGGCTGAATTATTGGAGAGCCGTTATCTCAATGCGAAGCCTTCCCCGCAGCATTTCTCGGTTTCCACCCAGCATTACGCTTTTGCAGTTAACGCATTCGTAAGTCTGGTCCGTGAACATGGCCAGGATGAATACGAGCTGGCGCTGCGGGAGACCAAAACATATGAAATTATTGAGGATGTCAAAAGCCTGCGCAGCGAGATCGGGATTTTATACGTGAATGAATTCAACGGCAAAGTCATCGACAAGCTGCTAAAATCCGCCAATTTGCAATTCAACAGCTTATTTACAGCTAAGCCGCATATCTTTATCAGCATTAAGAACCCGTTGGCCACACAGTCCATCGTAACCATTGACCAGCTTCAGCATTACCCGTATCTGTACTTTGAACAAGGGGAGAATAATTCCTTCTATTTCTCGGAAGAGATTCTCAGCACGCTGTCCCATAAGAAGAGCATCCGGGTTCACGACCGGGCGACGTTATTCAATTTGTTGATCGGACTGAACGGATACACCATATCGACTGGGGTGCTGAGTGCGGATTTGAATGGCAATGAGATCATTCCCGTGCCTTTGGACTGCGAGGAAACGATCAGAGTCGGATGGATTTCTCATAAAAATGCTTCGCTGTCCAAGCTGGGAGCGGCTTATGTAGAAGCGCTGAAGCAGGCTACCGCCCAATAAACTTTTTGATATAGCTTCAGACTATAGCTAGATATAGTTAATTGAAGTTACGCTATACTTAATCTTTCGTGATATCTTCTTTGTAGCCATTCTAATTGTTCAAGGCGAAGGGAATAACCGGATTTCTTGAACGAGCTGAAGAAGTTGGGGACCGTGAGAGAAGCGTTCTATTGTCCGTGATCTCCGTCCATTCGGCAGCAGGGGTTTACTAATGATAAGCGAAGGAGTTTTATACAATGGTCAAAAGCAGTGTTCTGGGATATCCGCGTATCGGTGAGAACCGGGAATGGAAAAAAGCGCTCGAGGCGTTCTGGGCAGGTAAACTCGAAGAATCGGAACTGCATACTCAGCTGCAGGAAATACGCTTGAATCATTTGCGCAAGCAGCAGGAAAAGGGGATCGATATCATCCCTGTTAATGATTTCAGCTATTACGATCATGTGCTCGATACGGCAGCGATGTTCGGTATCGTTCCGAAGCGTTTCGCTTACACGGGCAGCGTCGTTCCGGTCAGCGTCTATTACGGTATCGCACGCGGGACGAAGGATGCTGCGGCCAGTGAGATGACCAAATGGTTCAACACCAACTACCACTATATCGTACCCGAACTTAACGAAGCACAGCCGGTTCTTACGGAGAACCGTCCGCTGCAGGCTTACCGGGAGGCGAAAGAGAAGCTTGGCATTGAGGGAAAACCGGTTATCGTCGGACCGCTTACTTTCCTGAAGCTGTCCAAAGGGTATAAGGCAACAGAGACGGATGCCTGGCTGGACCGCCTGCTGCCGCTCTATGTGCAGCTGCTTCAAGAGCTTGAGAGTGAAGGCGTTCAGTGGGTGCAGATCGATGAGCCTATTCTAACGACAAAATTGAGCGGGGATGACCTGCAGCGGCTGAAGACGATCTACGTGACAATTGCTGCGAAAGTTCCGGCTTTGAATATTATGCTCCAAACTTATTTCGAGTCTGTAGATAATTACAACGACATTGTGACGCTTCCCGTCAAAGGAATCGGGCTTGATTTCGTACACGGCCTCTCCGGCAACCTGTCTTCGATTAAAGCACTGGGCTTTCCTCAGGACAAGGTGCTCGGCGCAGGTGTTATCGACGGCCGCGGCATATGGCGGGCGGCGCTTGGCGAGAAGCTGGGACTGCTCGAGGAATTGGCTGAGCTCGTAACGGCGGAACGGCTGATCGTGCAGTCCTCCTGCAGCTTGCTCCACGTGCCTGTATCGACCGATCGGGAAACGAAACTCCCATCTGAGTTGAAAGATGCGCTTGCATTTGCCGATGAAAAACTCGGAGAGCTCGTGCTTCTGAGCACAGCAGTTTCGAAAGGCGGATCCGCAATCGCAGGCGAACTGAAGGAATGCGATCGCGCGCTGCAGGTTCTCAAGCTGTCGAATGCACGGAACCGCAAAGATGTACAGGATGCCGTTGCGCTCATCAGCACGAAGCAGCCTGAGCGCAGCAAGCCCTTCGCGGAGCGTCATACCGCCCAGCAGAAGAAGTGGCAGCTGCCGCTGTTTCCCACAACGACAATCGGCAGTTTCCCGCAATCGGCAGAGGTGCGCAAGTCCCGTCAGCTGTGGCGGAAGGGAGAATGGAGCGATGAGCAGTATGCCGCTTTCATCCGGGAGCAGATCGATATCTGGATCAAGCTGCAGGAAGAGACCGGATTGGACGTGCTCGTGCATGGCGAATTTGAACGGACCGATATGGTTGAGTTCTTTGGCGAGAAGCTCGAGGGCTTCGCTTTTACACAGAACGGATGGGTGCAGTCGTACGGTTCGCGCTGCGTGAAACCGCCAATTATATACGGTGACGTCGCTTATAAGGACGCGATGACCGTAGAAGAAACGGTGTATGCCCAGTCGAAGACAACTCGGCCCGTAAAAGGGATGCTGACCGGTCCGATTACGATTCTGAACTGGTCGTTCGTCCGGGAGGACATTACGCGCGAGCAGGTTGCCTATCAGCTGGCCTATGGGATCCGGCAGGAAGTGGAGGCGCTCGAGCAAGCGGGAATAGGTATGATTCAGGTTGATGAGCCGGCGGTTCGCGAAGGGCTGCCGCTCAAGGAAGAGGAGCATGCCAATTACCTGTCATGGGCGGTCAAAGCATTCCGCATTTCCACCTGCACCGTGAAAGACACCACACAAATTCACACGCATATGTGCTATTGTGAGTTTCACGACATGATCGATTCCATTGAAGCGATGGATGCGGACGTAATCTCCATCGAGACATCCCGGAGCCATGGCGAAATGATTCATAGCTTTGAGGAGAACACGTACAAGCTGGGTATCGGCCTTGGTGTTTACGACATTCACAGTCCGCGCGTACCGGCCGTCGAAGAGATGACCGATATGATCGACCGTGCCCTGCATGTGCTGGATCCGAAGCTGTTCTGGATCAATCCGGACTGCGGACTCAAGACGCGCGGATATGAAGAGACGATCTCTTCCTTGCGCAATATGGTCGAAGCAACTAAGCTTGCCCGTGAGAAGTATACCGCATTCGTTTAATCAACTATGCTAAACGATCTTGGCTGGCCAGCTGGCTTAAGATAGTATTAATAGATGTATCCCGTTTATTTAAGCAGCGCGTCCGGTTTCCGGTCGCGCTGCTTTATTTGGCTTCCAGTGAGAAAACTCAAGTGTAAAATGAACTTTTGTATTCGTGTAACCCGCTGCGTATTTACTTAAAGTATAGATGGACTGGATGGCAATACCCTTTACTGTTAGGAAGATGAGGTTTATAATTGTGCCCAATGCTGCCAGGATTTATTTTTCCACTGACAGGGTAATCTAGAAAGAAATCATAAGTGGTGGTGAGACAGTATGTTTACTTCGATAAAGAGATTTTTAATTGGAAGGCCGCTCAAATCGACCGAGCTTGGGGAGCAGAAGCTTAATAAAACAAAAGCGTTAGCAATCCTTTCTTCCGATGCTCTATCCTCGGTTGCATATGGCCCCGAGCAAATATTAATCGTGTTAATAACAGTTGGTGCCGCAGCATTTTGGTATTCCATTCCCATTGCTGTTGGCGTACTAATTCTGTTACTGGCCCTTGTCCTGTCTTACAGACAAATTATCTTTGCATATCCTCATGGCGGCGGAGCTTATGTGGTTTCAAAGGAAAATCTGGGTATATACCCCGGATTAATCGCCGGCGGTTCCTTGCTGGTAGACTACATCCTAACCGTAGCGGTAAGTGTATCTGCCGGTACAGATGCCATTACGTCGGCTTTTCCGAGCATGCATCCATATAATGTTATCATTGCCATTGTCTTTATTCTTTTCATAACAACGTTGAACCTGCGCGGGGTAACCGAGTCTGCATCGGTACTGGCTTATCCGGTGTATTTGTTTATTTTCGCGTTATTTATATTAATTGGTGTAGGCGTCTACAATATCTTAACGGGGCAGATTCCTCCTGATCTTCATACACCTGTCGGCACGCCGGTCGCCGGAATCAGTTTATTTCTGCTGCTTAAGGCATTTTCCTCCGGGAGCTCTGCATTAACGGGAGTTGAAGCGATTTCGAATGCCATTCCGAATTTTAAAGATTCTGCTCCTCATAATGCGGCAAAAACATTGATCGCCATGGGTTCCTTGCTTGCTGTATTGTTCTCGGGAATCGTCTTCCTGGCTTATTATTACGGAGTTTCCCCCAGAGAAGAAGTTACCGTCGTCTCTCAGATCGCGGAACAGACATTTGGACGGCATTTCATGTATTTCTTCATTCAAGGAACGACAGCCTTGATCCTGATCCTGGCCGCAAACACCGGCTATTCGGCTTTCCCGCTGCTAGCTGTCAATCTTGCCAGGGACAGATTTATTCCAAGAATGTTCACGGTCAGAGGCGACCGGTTAGGATATTCCAATGGAATTATCATTCTCGGCTTCCTTTCCATCCTCTTAATCATCGCTTTTGAAGGAAGAACGGAGCATCTCATCCCGCTTTACGCGGTTGGCGTCTTTATCCCATTCACCCTTTCCCAGTCGGGAATGGTGGTCAAATGGGTTCGCGAGAAGCCTAAAGGATGGCTGCCAAAACTCATTATTAACTCCATAGGTGCCCTTATCAGCCTGACCGTCTCCATGATGTTCTTCTTAACGAAGTTCTCTCAGGTTTGGCCGGTATTAGTGTTCCTGCCTTTAATCATTTATCTCTTCCACCGCATTAAGAAGCATTATGTGGCCGTGGGCAACCAGCTAAGCCTTTCAACATGCGAGCCGGCTGTGCAGATCGAGGGGAACATAATCATTCTTCCGGTGGCAGGCATTACTCATGTCGTGGAGAACTCGTTAAACTATGCAAAATCACTATCGGCCCACCAGATTATTGCCGTATATGTCCCGTTTGAACGGGAAGACGAAGCCATCTTCGAAGCCAAATGGAACAAGTGGCAGCCTGAAGTGAGGCTGGTGACGCTGCATTCGCCATACAGGAGCATTATTAACCCGCTGTCCAAGTTTATCGATACGGTTCAACGCAAAGCGGGTGAAGCGAACTTTCAGGTGACCGTCGTCATCCCGCAATTTATTCCGAAAAAAGGCTGGCACAACATCCTGCACAATCAATCCAGCCTACTGATCCGCGCCCATCTGCTGTACCGGAGGAATGTTATCGTCACGACGGTGCCGTATCATTTAAAGGAATAATATAACTGACTTCTGCTGCACTTCCGTCACAATCATAAAGCCGCTTACAGCTCCCTATGGAGTGTAAGCGGCTTTATGTCATGCGGCCGTAAAGATAAAGGGCGATGTCACCTTGGTTCAATCTTCCTGCAGCCACGCGTTAGCCAGTGCGATCGCGCCTCTGGCGGCGGCGGTTTCGGCCAGCGCATTCAGCATGACGAAGTCGTGAATGATGCCCTGAATGCGGGCGGCTGTCACGCGCACTCCGGCTTCGCGGAGTTTGTCTGCATAAGCTTCTCCTTCATCGCGAAGGACATCGGCTTCGCCGGTGATGACCAGTGCCGGGGGCAGACCTTTCAATTGTTCCGTTGAAGCACGGAGCGGCGACGCCGTAATCTGCGCCCGCTGCTCGGGGTCGGTCGTGTACTGGTCCCAGAACCACTGCATGCCTTCGCGGCTCAGGAAGTAGCCGGTTGCGAACTGCTCGTAGGAATCGGTATCGAATGAGGCATCCGTGACCGGATAGAACAGCAGCTGCTTACGGATAGCAGGACCTCCGCGGTCCTTGGCCATCAGGGTGATTGCGGCGGTCATATTGCCGCCGACGCTATCGCCGGCAACTGTCAGCTTGGAGGAATCGGCGCCGATTTCGCCGCCATTATCGGCGACCCACTTCACGACCGCATAAATCTCTTCAATCGCAGTCGGATATTTGTGCTCCGGAGACAGGCTGTAACTCGGGAATACGACGACAGATTGCGATCCCGCAGCCAGCTCGCGAATAAGACGGTCATGGGTATGCGCATTGCCGAACACCCAGCCGGCACCATGGGTATAGACGATAACGGGGAGCTGGGCCGGAGCGTTCTTCGGCTTCAGAATCGTTACGGATACCTCTCCTTTTGGGCCTCCCGGAATCGTACGCTCACTGATATCAACGTCCGGCTTTTCAACAGGGCTCGACTGCACCTCATCCACTTGCTTACGGCCTTTCTCGGGCCCGAGCTCGTACAGGTAGGGCGGATTCGCCGTCGCTTCCACGAATTTTTGCGCTTCCGGCTCCAGCTTCACTTCTTTTGGCATATGTATAACTCCTTTCAATGGGGAGTGGAATACTGCTTAACTTTTACACGGATTCAGCAGGGTTTGAAACCTGCTCAACAATTCTATACGCCGCCGCCCTAATGTCAAACGGGGAAAGAGCGCAGAGTGATGTAAGCCGTCATAAGTCGGATATGCTCGTTCATCTGGAGGAGGGCGTTTCGTCTACCCGTGAAGTGCTGGCCTTCGGACGTGAGAGCTGGGAGAACAAGCGGTATGATTCCTTGTTCGGCAAGTATTTCAACAGCGTCATGGGCGAAGCGAAGCTGATTAATAAGCAGATGCTGATGAGTGATCCGATAAAGTGGATGGCTACGCTAGCGGTATTATTTTATGGCGGATGGCTGGTGCTGCATCATGAACTGTCGATTGGATTATTCATTGTTACGTTCCAGTTTACTTCAAGGCTGATGGATACCTTGAATGGCATCTACAACAGCCTGATGGGATTATCGGGGCGAATGGCTGCCGTCGAGAGACTGCGCGGTGTGCTCGAAGGCCCATCGATTCATGAAGGCAGCATTCCGCTTAAGGAGCCGATACGGGAGCTGAAGCTCGCAAGCCTTGCCTTTCAATACGGTACACGCGGCGGGAAGATGATCGTCAATGGCATTGATCTTTCCGAGGTGAGCCGTGAGGATTGGGCCGGGGCATGGACGATATAGGGTTAGGCGCATAGCTTAAGTGTACGTTCCGCCATTCCTAATCTATAACCGGAAAAGGCTCTCCCCCGGCAGGAACACTGCTCGAAGGAGGGCCTTTATGTTTAGATGGATAAGGCAGGGCGGCTCAAGCTAGATCGCCCAATTCCCGTTTCGGAAGATGGGTTCGCGGGCGCCATCCTGCGTCACGCCGTCAATGTTCATATCGGGTGAGCCGATCATGAAGTCTTCATGTGTGAGGCTTCTGTTTGCTCCGTGAGCAAGGAGCTCCTCTGGCGACATCGAAGTGCCGCCGCTGATGTTAACCGGATAAGCCTGGCCCAGCGCCAGATGGCAGGAGGCATTCTCATCGAAAAGGGTATTGAAGAAAATCACATTGGAGTTCGAAATAGGGGAGTCATGCGGCACCAGCGCAATCTCGCCCAGATGTCTGGCTCCTTCGTCCGTGCCCAGCAGGTTGGACAGTGCTTCGTAGCCCTGCTCTGCGGAGAAGTCGGTCACGATGCCATCCTGGAAGGTTAACGAGAAATTGTTAATCACCTGACCATTGTAATTCAGCGGCTTCGTGCTGCGGACGGTTCCGTTCACGCCGTCTCGATGAGGCATGGAGAAGACTTCTTCGGTCGGCATATTCGGGTTGAAGTACACGCCCTTCGAGTTCGCTTTGGCACCGCCCAGCCAGATATGGCCTTCGGGCAGGTCTACCGTCAAGCTTGTGCCCGGCGCTTCGTACTGCAGCTGCTTGTAGCGTTTGCTGTTCAGCACTTCAACCATCTGCAGCAGCTTCGCATTATGATCTCTCCATGCTTGAATAGGGTCTTCCAGGCCGATCCGGGTGGCCTCGATAATTCGCTCCCACAGTTTCTCTACGGCTTCCTCCGCAGAGACATCCGGGAATACTTTGGCCGCCCATTCGGGTGTCGCATAAGAGAGGAGAGTCCAGGCATTGGAATGGTTCATCAAGGAACTGCGGTAGCTGCTCAGCGCAGTGGAAGCCGTCTTCGACGCTGTAGCAACCCGTTTCGGATCTACGTCGTTTAGCAGATCAGGATTAGGGGAATAGATGGAAATAAACGCTGCGCCATTGTCCACGAATTCTTCCCATGCTTTAGCCCGCCACATCGGGTATTCCGAGAAGGCTTCTTCCGGCGCTTGCTTGAACTTAATGCGGGAGAGCTCCTCGTCGTTATACTCGACATGCACATTCTTCGCTCCGGCTTCATAAGCCTTCGATGCAATAAGCCGCACCAGCGGAGCGGCAGTAACTGGCGCCATAACGACAACCGTCTGCCCCTGCTGGACATTGACACCAACTTTAACGGTAAGTGCTGCGTAATTCTCTAATTGCTGCCCTGTTGGATACATGTATGTAGATCCGCCTCCATCATTGGGATATCGTTCAAAGCGTTGATACTATCCTATTATATTCCTTCTCTTATCGGCATCTCAAGGATGATGTGAAATCTGAAGCCTGACTTGTATATATATTAAAGGTTAAGCAGCTGCTTTAATTCCGACGAATTAAATTATATATATATAATATGTATAATCAGTTCTTGAATGATTCAATTTCAGGATTGCCAAGGACTTAAGGGTGTAATTAACAAGCGTGTTTACTGAATTAGACCTAGGGAATTAGCCTGAAAATATTATTTTATAAGAGCTTTTGTCGAAGGTATTGATATATATTCAATATTATATTAAATATATATTTGTGGGCATGATAATAATATCTTCTGCAGGGGGGTGCAAAGAGGACAAGTTAATGATGACCCACATACCCTGACCAATCGAGGTGCATACATGTTTCGTAAATTAACGACCGTAAGTCTTGCTCTCTTGTGTACAGTATCGATGTCTATTGGGGCCTCTGCCGAGTCTAAGGCGAATCCGCAGCAGCCTGCGAATCATATTACTTGGTCTAAAGAGCAAGCGCTTCCAAGCTTTGCGAAGGTCAAACAATTAGAAGTAGCGGATATTTATGACGCTCCCGGAGACGTGAAGATTCTTCTGGCTACCCTGCAGGGAATTGTCAACCGTTCGGAGCCGCGCATCTACCTGCTTGAGAATAAAGAGGAGGGAAAATATACCTGGCTGAATGATCTGGACGTTCCTTACAAGGTTCGTGATGATTATTGGCAGATCGTCAAGACGTTTAAGGATGAAGTAAAGGGTGTGATTGTTTATGATCCAAAAGTTTCGGACTCCATCAATGTGGCAACTACGCTCGCCGGGCTGAAAGACGCTGTTGTAGCAAGCCCTGAACTGGCTGCCAAGCTGCAGGCCGCCCCTTACAACATGCAGATCCTTGACGACCTGCAGGGTAAGTTCAAAGACAGGATGGACGCGTATACGTGGCAGTACGAGAATCTGTGGAATCAAACGACGCACCGGATGCTTGTCGGACTCAGCCCGGATACCTCCATCAAAATACCCGGCGGGCTGCCTCAATCGTTTAAGGTAATCGCTGAGGATACTACGCAAGAGCGGGACGGCAATAACCGCAAGGTCTATGATTTTGACCTGAGCGCTAATCTTGGCAAGTCGGATGTTTATCTCCGGTTTGACGATGCATTCCCGCAGGATGGATGGGGAACGGCTGTCCATCAGGTGACGGTGAAGGCCGACGGTGCAACAATCGCTCAGTTCATCCCTGGCACGCCTGAGGAGCAGCCTTTCCTCTATGACGCACAAAGCTCGCAGGTCTCCACAGGGAATGGCGGCCACCGTTTCGCGGATAATAACCGCTATTTCGTCTATAAATTTACGCCGCCAGCAGGTACGAAGCAGCTGACAGCCTCTGTAGATATGTGGAATCAATACAAGGTTTCCGCAGGTAATGTTCAGCCTCCGTCTTCCGGTCAGAAGGAGCCGTACGGTTATCTCCGCGATTATGCGGTAGCCAACAAAGCCATGGTATTCTGGCTGGATTCGAATGTACCGGAGCAGAAGGCGCTCTTCCAAAAAATCCTATCGGGTGTCAACCCGGGTACGCCGTATCTAGGCTGGTTCAGTAACGATACAGACGGGGAATTCAATGGTGTTGAGATTGCCTCTAATTACGGAGTATATGTCCTGGCTGCCGACTGGTTCAGCAACATGACCGTTTTCTCCGGTACGAAGCCGGGCGGAACCAACGTTAAGCCGGCCCCAACGCCTAAGCTGGAGAACAAAATTTATGTCACGTACACACTCAGTGAAGGTGATAACTTCCAGTACAATCAGCACCGGATGCGGATTCTATGGGATGATCCAAGCCGCGGTAAGGTACCGATTAACTGGACATCAAGTCCGCTGCTTTACGACGGAGCTCCTGCTATTTTGAATTACTTCAGAGAAACCGCTACGCAGAACGACCTGATTATCGCCGGTCCTTCCGGTGCAGGGTATTTCTACCCGAATGCATGGCCTGAGAAGTCATTCGCAGCTTTCCTGAAATCTTCGTATTCCTATCTTAAGAAAACCGGCATGACCATTCCTTATGTATTGAATCGCATAGGTACGCAGAATGTACCGCTTAGCGATTTCAACGTGGATGCTTATCTCAATGAGTATCATGTACCGGGTTTATTCTTAAGCTGGGAGGATCGCCATGGCGTTGAGATTGTGAAAGGCAAACTGCCGGTTTCAACGATTCAAGGAATCAGCACCGTGCAGGATGGACAGAAAATTCTTGCGGATGCAAAAGCGAAGTGGGACGGTAAATCACCATTGTTCGTTTCCTTGGGTCTGCTTGCCTGGAGCATGACACCATCTGATGTAGCTGCGCTTCAAGCTTCGCTTGGACCTGAATATGAAGCGGTTCGCGCCGATCAATATTTTGGGCTCATCCGAAATGCGAACGGATTGCCGGCTAAGCCGTAATGTCTATCGAAGAAAGGCAGCAGCCTCCTTATGGCGCTGCCTTTTTTCTATGCCTTGCGCCTCGGGGGAGTTTGAGGTGCAAGAAAAGGATTGTATTTACTGTCAAAATCCTGCAAACTGATCAACGGGGGGATAAATAGTGTCATTTATTATTTTCCGAATATGACAGCGCTACCTTGCAGCTAGAATGGGGATTTGGACGGACATGGACAGAAAATGGATTTATTACCTCGGACTTGCTTTGGTTGCCGGCATATGGGGTGCCAACTTCGGGGTGTCACGGCTTGCAATGGATACATTCGATCCTAAATTGTTCGCCTTCTTACGATTTGGACTGGCTTTGCCTTTCTTCTTCCTCATCCTGAAATGGAAGGAAGGAAGCGTCGGTATTCCCGTAAAAACGGCGCTGCAGCTTGCAGCTGTTGGTCTTGTCGGGATTACGGGCTTAGAAATCGCAGTCATGTATTCAATCAAATATACGACGCTTGCCAACGCTTCTCTTCTCAATGTCGCACCGTGGCCCATTTTTGCGGCGCTCTTCGGTCCCTTGTTTGTAAGGGAAAAGATATCTTCACGCCTGATAACAGGTGGTGCCGCCTCCATGTTCGGCGTCTGCTTCGTCATTCTCGGCGGCAGTGAAGGGCTGAGCTTTTCCTCAGATAATGTGATCGGCAACCTGCTCGCTTTTGGTGTCAGCATCATTGGAGCTTTGTTCAATCTTGCCTGTATGCCGCTTATGAAGCAGTATTCGGCTCTGCGTGTCAGCACCTGGTACATCTTGTTCGGAGCTTTGTTTATGTTCCCGCTGACAATCACTTCGTGGAGCAAGGTGGATTGGAGCGCCTTAAATGCGGGTCATTACACGTCCATTATCTATAATGTGCTGTTCTGCACCGTGTTCGCTTTCGTTGTTTGGAATGCCTGCATGTTCAAAGTCGGGGCTGCGCGGGCGAATTTCTTCCGGTACGTGGTGCCGGCGGCGGCAGTTGCGGCTGGTTATCTGTTCTTCGATGAGAGCGTAACAGTCTGGCAATTAACCGGTACCGTCCTTATGGCGGCAGGGCTCGTATGGATCAGCCTGGAGAGGAAGAGCGGCAAGCCGTCTTAATGGGAATGGAAGTGTGCCCGAGATATATTAATTCGCGGGGGCTGTTCTTCTGGTCGGATGGGACTGGGGAAACAGCTTTTTTCGTGTGCAGCGGATTTAAAGGCCCTTTTTTTAAAATATGGGAAGGAAAGAGTTGACAGGATTGCAATGGCGCCGATTGTTGGAGGCTTGGTCACCAGTGTGGCGAGCTGACGCGTTCTCTTCGGGCTGTCTATCCTAATTCTCTTTACCATCCCGTTCTATAGGAAATATTTGAGCGAATACTCCATCGGGTTGTTTATCACCTTAATCAACACCGGGGTCTTGATGGGAATTCCTTTCTTGACGCCTCAGCTGCTTGCGAATCTGAACCATCTGTCGCCTGCCAGCATTGGTTTCATTATGTTCCCGGCTGCACTTGCTTCCGCGCTCTTGGGCAGAAAAGGGGAAAGCTGGCAGATGCGAGAGGAAATTCATTGCTCGTCTACACGGCCGCATCGCTGCTGCTTAGCTGCTTTATTCTCCTCTCCTTCTTCGCAGGGATGTCGCCGCTTTATATTATGCTGATCCTCATCCTGGGCAATTTGGGGCAAACCTTCATGCAAATTTCGCTATCGAATACCGTCTCACGAACGCTTGCCAAGGATCAGGCCGGAGTTGGCATGGGGCTCTTCTCGATGATCGCCTTTATCTCCGGGGCAGCCTCTTCGGCAATTATGGGTAAAATATTGGATCTGGGTACGTCCTCCGTACTTGGGAACCCTGTGCGATGGAGCTTGGCAGGCTCGGTGTACAGCAGCTTATTTCTTTACTTTGCCCTGTTAATCGGAAGTGTCGCCCTGCTGTACTACTTGCAGTTTGGGCTTGCCGTCTCAAGTAAGCGGCAGGATCAGCCATCCGCGTGATACAGCAATGGAGCCTCACATGCCGCCGGCGCTCTGTGCTCAACACCTCGCGCTGGGAGCCAAGAGCTGTGCATGGTGTAGACGGCTGGGTTCGGCATTTGAAGACGAAATAAATAGAAGGCTGCGAAATGATGACCTTGAGCTTGCACATCATAGGATGATAATGGAGGCACCTTGGGTTTTAACTCACAAGCTGAATGAGGGACGGCTGCTCAAGTAAAATGAGTGAGGCTATCTAGTGTTTGAAACAGAGTAGAAGTCTGCTCAAGCTAGATGGGTGGAGCTATCCTGCATTTGATGCGGGGTAGAAGTCTGCTCAAGATAAATGGGCGGAGCTATCCTGTATTTGATGCAGTATAGAAGGCTGCTCAAGCTAAATGAGTGGGGTATCCTGTATTTGATGCGAAGTAGAAGTCTGTTCAAGCTAGATGGGCGGAGCTATCCTGTATTTGATGCAGTATAGAAGCCTGATCAAGCTAAATGAGTGGGCTATCCTGTATTTGATACAGTTAAATGCTTCGGTTTGGCACAAAATGAGCTGATTTCGAGGAAATAACGGTAATTTTCCAGTATAGCTCTCCTTTTGAAGCTGAATTGGATTAAATAGCTGTATATATCCAGTATAGGTGGAGTGTGAGACTGCAGCTGGTAAGCAGCAACTAGCATAGGTCGGAGTGTGAGACTGCAGCTGGTAAGCAGCAACTAGCATAGGTCGGAGTGTGAGACTGCAGCTGGTAAGCAGCAACTAGCATAGTCGGAGAGTGAGACTGCAGCCGGTAAGCAGCAACTAGCCTAGATCTAGGCTAAATCTTCGTCACATCTTCACTCCCGTATGGCGGAGTTTAAGCGTGATAGAGGCAGGCGCGGCTGCACAGCCAAGCGCCTGCCTCATTTTTGTTTTTTTGGCCAAGCATCCATACATTCGCATCAATTCTGCAGTCCCCAGTCTGATTGGCCGGGGCTGCCAGCGGTTCAGTATGAACCCTAACGCATAAAAAAGGGGCGCCGGAAAGCCAGGAACGACGCGGCTTTTAGAACAACCCCTTGCGAGCTATGGATGTTCACATTAGGAGCGGAGAAACTCCTCCAGCACGGAGACGATGATCTGGTGATCCTGGTCTCCGGGCAGACCGGAAGCGGCGATCGTTCCTACGATGCCGACATTCTTGAGGATGAGAGGGAATGCTCCCCCTTCGGCCGCATAATCCGCGGAATCCAGAGAGGATGATTCAATGGAGGACCCATTAGATTTAAACAAGACATGCATATAGTAGGAGCTATGGCCAAAATGATGAACGACGTTACTTTTGCGTTTGATCCATGAATCATTGCCTGCATTCGTTCCTTCCATCTTGCTGTGGAACAGCATTTCACCGTCTCTTACGATTGTAACGGCGATGGATTTGCTCTCCTGGACCGCTTTTTCTATTAATCTGCAGCCGATTTGAAAAGCAGTATGGTTCGTGAACTCCGGGAATTGCAGGTCGTCCTCTTGCTGCAGCAAGCGTTCTAACTCCGCTTTATATTCGCTCATGGTAAGCACATCCTATTGGTTGAATTTGTCTATCTTTTATATTATCCCTCTGCATTGTCATCGTCAATGATAGAAAACCTAAAACCCTCCAGTACCAGAGACATGGGAAGAATATACTCGTAAAAAGCGCCCGCACTGTACGTAATTAGCCGCTAGAATATTCCGGTTCGCAGAAGTTCGCTCCCACATGATTAATAAAAACATTAATATAAATGATCCATTTACAAGAAATATAAAAGAAAAAAAACCTTTACACCGACAATGAAAGCGTTTATATTAGGTCTTACAACTGAGATACGTTAATAAAAATACATCGTATTAACAAAAAGTAGTAGTAACTATTATAAATAGTTTTGTTAAGGATGATGAAGTGGTTTTTATGCATCTGCAAGGAGGGGGTCGCATGAAAACTGTTTCCATAAAAATAGAAAATGGAGGAAAGCGAAATGAAAAAAGTTTTATCCGTTTTTCTAACAGTTAGTTTGGGTGCGATGTTGGCAGCTGGGTGCAGCAGCAACGATAACAGCGGCGGCAGCGGGAATACAGACACAAACACCGCTTCCGGCAGCGGCGGCAGCGCAAAAGTGAAATTGACGGCACTTATTACGAAACATCCATTAACGCAAGAGCTTGCCAAAATGAAATGGCTGCAGGATGCCGAAGAGCGGGCAGGTGTCGACATTCAGTGGCAGGAGGTAACCGCGGATTGGGATCAGAAGAAGGGCGCGATGCTGGCAGGCGGAGATATTCCGGACTTAATCATCGGACCTAACGCGATCACGGATGCAGACTATGCTCAATTCCCGGGATTGTTTCAAGATATGACAGAATTAATCGACAAGGATGCACCGAATGTCCAAGCGATGTTTACTGAGAAGCCCGAGACGAAAGTCATCGCCTCTCAAACCGACGGGAAAATCTTCGGCTTGCCAAAATACCAAAGATATTGGCCGGCAACAGCAACCAGACAATTCATCAACCAGAAGTGGCTTGATAATCTGGGCTTGAAAATGCCGACGAATTGGGACGAACTATTTGATGTATTGAAAGCTTTTAAGGACAAAGATGCTAACGGGGACGGCAACGCGGCTGATGAAATCCCGATGGACTTCTCACCGGTGGGCACAGGCGGATTCGGCTTCTTCCAGCCAACGGTTCTGCTGGGCAGCGAAGGCATTACGCTGTCGGACGGAAGCGGTCAAGGCTACTTCGTAGAAGGCGGCAAGGTGAAGAACTTTCTAACGGATGAGCGCTATAAGAAGCTGGTGGAGTTCTTGAATAAATGCTATGCAGCCGGACTCATTAACTCGGAAGTATTCACGCAGGATTACACGAAATTCCAATCGGTTGCCCGCGGTACGGGTGATAAGGCTAAAGTCGGATTTACGTGGGGCTGGGAAGTAACGGACCGCTTCGGCAATACACTGGCGCCTCAGTACACATCGATGGCTCCGTTGAAGGAATCTGCGGATTCAACCGTTCAAACCTCATGGGACTATGACTACAATACGCTGAATTACGGGGCAAATATGGTGACAATGTCGGCCCAAACCGAGAATAAAGACGCTGCGATGAAATTTATCAACGAGCTGTATGATCCGAAAGTGAGCATGCAGGTACTGTTCGGTTCATTAGGCACGAACATCGGGGACAATGGCGACGGCAGCTTCAAGGTACTGCCTCCGATGGATGCTGCAATGGATCCCGGCACTTGGAAATGGACCTCTACATGGGCGGATAACGGACCGATGTACATCGCCGATTCCTTGAATCTGACGCTCGGTACGGACATGCAATCGGTTGGGAAACAGACGGAGCCGTTAATGGCGGCTATCAATGGGATCGATAAGAGCAGCAGTGTCCTGCCCAGCATGTTCATGAAATACAGCAAAGACGACAACAATGCGATGAGCTTGGTGAATACCAACTTGATGAACCTCGCTATGGCTAAATTCTCACAGTGGATCATCAAAGGCGGCGTAGACAAAGAATGGGATTCCTTCGTTGACAATGCCGGCAAGGTCGGATTGCAGCAAAACCTTGAAATCATGCAAAAGTACTACGATGAGTACAAAACCAAGATGAAATAAAATCCATGAAGGAAGATGCTGTGTCCCTGGCGGATACGGCATCTTCCCCAAATAAGGGAGATCATTATGAATTCAAACTCTCCGAATATCCATGAGAATAAGGCGGGCATCCGCATCCCGGCAGCGAAAAAACCGAATATCATCAACACTTTTATACGCGACTATCAATTGTGGGTGATGATTCTTCCCGCGATCATCGTTATTTTCCTTTTTAATTTTGTGCCGATGTACGGCATTCAATTGGCCTTCCGTGATTTTGATTTTACAAAGGGGCTTACGGGCGGGGAATGGCGGGGACTGCATTATTTCTCCCAATTTATCCATAGCTTTCAGTTCAAGGATTTAATGAAGAACACCGTTTTCATCAGCTTGGCGACAATCGTGCTTGGTTTTCCGGCTCCGATCATTCTGGCGCTGATTCTGAATCAGGTCAAATCGAAACGAGCGAAGAAGACGCTGCAGACGACTGTATATTTGCCGCATTTTATCTCCTTGGTCGTTATGGTCGGCCTGCTGAACGTCCTGCTGTCCCCGAATACTGGGGTGGTCGGACATATTATGAGCTCGCTCGGGTATGGTGATCTCAATCTGCTCGCATCTACCAAGGCCTTCGTGCCTGTGTATGTGATATCTGATATTTGGCAGCACTGCGGATGGAACAGCATTATTTATCTCGCAGCGCTCTCTACCGTCGATCCTCAGATGTACGACTCCGCCAAGATCGACGGAGCCAGCAGGTGGCAGACCATCTGGTATGTAGATATTCCGGCTATCATTCCGACGATTATTATTTTGTTCATCTTAAGCATGGGCAGCGTTCTGGGTACAGGCTTCGAGAAAGTATTCCTGATGCAGAACACGCTGAATCTCCCGGTCTCCGAGGTCATTTCAACCTTCGTCTATAAGATAGGGATTATATCCAACCAATTCAGTTATTCTGCGGCGATTGGTCTATTTAACACCCTGATTAACTTTGTATTCCTGTACGCGATGAATGCGTTATCGAGAAGATTCTCGAATATCAGCTTGTGGTAGGAGGGAGGTAAACCAATGGGTCTGTTAAGAGGAAAAAGCCGCAGCGACTTGATGTTCGATCTGATTATCTTCCTATTATGCACCTTCGTTTTTTTGATCGTCGTTTACCCGCTTTATTTTGTCGTGATTGCCTCCGTCAGCGATTCGACGCTGGTTTCAACGGGTAAAGTTACGCTGTTTCCAAGGGGATTCAGCACCTTCGGCTATGAGGAGATTTTTAAGGATAACCGGATTTGGGTGGGCTATAGAAATACCGTGCTCTACACGTTATTAGGCACGTTCGTCAACCTGTTGTTCACGCTGCCGGCGGCCTATGTGTTATCGAGACCGGAATTCAGGGCGAGAAGGTTTCTGATGTTCGCGTTTGTTTTTACGATGTTTTTCAGCGGCGGATTGATTCCGACTTATCTCTTGATGAAGGATCTGCATTTGACGAACAACATGTGGGTATTCATTCTTCCATTCTCCGTCAATGTCTACAATCTCATTATTACGAGGACGTTCTTCGATTCGCTGCCTAAAGAGCTGTTTGAAGCGGCTTCGATCGACGGCTGCACGCATTTCAGATTCTTCTGGAAAGTAGCGCTGCCTTTGTCCAAAGCCGTTGTTTCGGTCATCGGCCTCTATTACCTGGTTGCGCACTGGAATGATTTCTTCACCGGTCTGATCTACATCAGGGATAACAGCCTGCAGCCGCTGCAAATTGTGCTGCGGGATATTCTGCTCTCGAATCAAGTGTTCTCCCAAGGAGCCGGCGCCGGCGGCGCTGCGGGCGGATACGCGCAGAAATACGCGGATCAAATCAAGTACGGGGTCATCATCGTATCAACGCTGCCTATTTTATTGGTCTATCCTTTTATGCAGAAATACTTTGAAAAAGGTGTGCTGATCGGATCTGTTAAAGGCTGATACGATTCATTTTGCATCATTCCAGGAAGAGGGACTTCAATATGGGAACAGAAGAAATCATCAAACCTCTCATTGAGCAGAGGGCAGACCCCTATGTCTATAAGCATGGGGATGGCTGCTACTATTTTACCGCCTCGGTGCCGGCTTATGATTGCATCGAATTAAGGCGTTCCAAGACGATTGACGGCCTGGCTGGGGCGAAACCGGTCAAGGTGTGGGAGAAACACGAGAGCGGCATCATGAGTGAACATATTTGGGCGCCGGAGCTTCATTATTTGGACGGCAATTGGTACATCTATTTTGCGGCCGGTGAGATGGAGAATAAATGGCGGATTCGTCCTTATGTCTTAGCATGCAAGGGCCCCGATCCGCTGGCCGATTCCTGGATTGAGCTGGGAATGATGGAAAAGGCAGATCAGGACCCCTTTTCTTTTACGGACTTCTCGCTGGATGCCACCGTATTTGAACAGAGCGGCAGAAGATATTTTGTCTGGGCCGAGAAAGTGGGCGGGCAGAAGGGCATATCCAATCTGTATATCGCTGAGATGGAAACCCCTGCAAAGCTGAAAACGGTGCAGGTGCTGTTGACGACCCCGGATTATGATTGGGAACGGGTCGGATTTTGGGTGAACGAGGGTCCTGCCGTTCTCAAACGCAACGGCAAGGTGTTCATCACCTATTCGGCCAGCGCAACGGGCGCTTGCTACTGTATGGGGTTATTAACGGCCCCGGATACGGCGGATTTGCTGGATCCGCAAGCCTGGACGAAATCAAGGCATCCTGTTCTGTCCACCGATAAGGAGAAGGATCTATTCGGTCCGGGGCATAACAGCTTCACCGTATCGGAGAATGGCGAGGACTTAATTGTTTTTCATGCGCGGCCGTATGAGGAGATCGTTGGAGACCCGCTGTATGACCCTAATCGCCATGCGATGGTCATGAAGGTCAGATGGGATCAAGATGGCAATCCTTGCTTCTCATCCTGTTCATAAATACGAAAGACCGCTGAAGAGTGCAAGCGCATCTTCAGCGGTCCTTTTCTTTAAGGGCTGAGCTATCTATGAACAGCTTCGGCAGCCGGTACGACCTTCTCGTAATAGAGTCTTAGCACGATATCCTGATTGTAGTTGCCGAATCCTTTGCCAAACAGGGTGATGCCGCCCACATTGCGGGAATCCTTCTCGCTGGCGATCCGAAAGGTCCACTGCTTGTCCCGGACGTTGATCTGCTCCAGCGTCACATCTGAAATGGGCTTGCCATCTACGCGGGTGCCGTGGTTGGTGATAGTCAGGTGCTTGAGCAGTCCGTATTGGTTGACGTCGTCCGGCCACCAGGAGGGGTTATGCTTGCCGCGTTTATCCCCATAATCACCGGGGCTTGTCCAGGTGCCCAATTTGACCTGATTCAAATAGAAGGTGATATCCGATGGCCAGTTTTCGTCGGTCAGCGGGGCTTCGGAGGAAATTTCCATGGAGATCAGCAGTTCCTGCGGATTTTCCGTGGATAGAAGGAAGTTCGGGATCTTGTATTCAATATATCCTTCGCTGAACCAAAGGATCTGTGCCTGGAACCGTTCCGCATCAAGAAAATAACGCGGATCGTCCAGTTCACCGATAATCTTCTCGCTGGTCGCGAGGCCGCATGTCGGTTCAACCAGGAAATCCGTATAATGGCCGACTGGAATAAAGCTTTGATGATATTCGCGGATATGCTCCATTTTGTTCGGGAAGATAATATCGGCTTGATCAATAATCAAGGTGCACATCTTCTGCATGCCGCCTCTGCCGGGCTGCATATCCGTCCTTACAATGCCGCCCTTCACCAGCTTCTTGATGTGCATCGTCATAATTGCGCTGCTTAAGCCGACAGCTTCAGCCAGCTGACGTATATTCATCGGCTGCTTGGCAAGCAGCCGGATGAGTTCGAGCCGCACGCTGCTTGCCATCGCTTCATAGAAGGGCAGAGAGTTTTCGGTTACGTCTAAATTCATAGGCTACCTCCACTGGTAGGTAATTGTAATGTTAATTATTATATTAATAATATATATCTTTATTAACGAATGATCAACTATTGATTTTAGGAGTGAGCAGCTATGGAAAACGTGACATTATTAGAAGGAATTTTTAAACAATCGCAGGACAAAGGGAAAGAGTACCTGGTTTATCTTGATGTTGACCGGCTTGCGGCCCCTTGTTATGAAGCCGCCCTGCAGGAAGCCAAGAAACCGCGGTACGGCGGTTGGGAATCCACCCCGATCAGCGGCCATTCCATCGGCCATTGGCTTTCTGCCGCGGCCGCTATGTATGAGGTGACGAACGATGAGCAGCTCAAGCTGAAGATTGATTATGCGGTGGATGAGCTTGCTCATATCCAGAGCTTTGACAAGGATGGCTATGTCAGCGGCTTCCCCCGTGCTTGCTTTGATCAAGTGTTTACCGGAGAATTTGAGGTTGAGCATTTCAGCCTGGCTGGTGCTTGGGTGCCATGGTACAGCATTCACAAAATATATGCCGGACTTCTGGATGCCTATTCGATCGCCGGGAACACAAAAGCGCTTGAAGTCGTCACAAAGCTGGCCGATTGGGCAATAAGAGGAACGGACAGCCTCACGGATGAACAGTTCCAGAGAATGCTTATTTGCGAGCATGGCGGTATGAATGATGCCATGGCTGAGCTGTACAATATAACCGGAAATCAAGATTATCTGGAGATCGCGATCCGATTTTGCCATAAAACGATCTTGGACCCGCTGGCAGGCGGCGTGGACGAACTGGAAGGCAAACATGCCAACACCCAGATACCAAAAGTAATCGGGGCCGCCAGGCTGTATGAATTAACCGGTCATGAAGCATATAAGAACACAGCGTTGTTCTTTTGGAATGAAGTGACGAAATATCGCTCCTATATCATCGGCGGGAACAGTATTGGCGAGCATTTCGGGCCTGTCAATCAAGAAAGACTAGGGATCACGACGACCGAAACCTGCAACACCTACAACATGCTTAAGCTGACAGAGCACTTATTTCAATGGTCGCACGAGGCGTCCTATATGGATTATTACGAAAAGGCGCTGTACAATCATATCCTTGCCTCACAGGATCCGGATTCCGGCATGAAAACGTATTTTGTATCGACGCAGCCGGGGCATTTCAAGGTATATTGCTCGCCGGATGATTCCTTCTGGTGCTGTACCGGAACGGGGATGGAGAATCCCGCCCGTTATACGAGAAACATCTACTACAGAGAGCATGATGACCTCTATGTCAATTTGTTCATCGCTTCCGAGCTTAAGCTGGAGGATAAGAAAATGATACTCAAGCAAATAACGGATTTCCCAGTGTCGGATCGGACGACCCTGCAGGTTGAAGAGGCGAATGGCGAATTTCTATCCCTTCATATCCGGGTTCCTTCCTGGGCAGCCGGTGATGTGTTAGCTGTTGTTAATGGCGTTGAAGCGCATTCCGGCTCGGAGCGGGGAGGATATTTAACGATCGCCAGGTGCTGGAAGACCGGAGATGCGGTCGAGATCAGGCTTCCAATGGCTCTTCACACCTATGAGGCCAAGGATGACCCAAGGAAAATCGGTATCATGTACGGCCCTCTTGTATTGGCGGGCGCTTTAGGGACTAAGAATTTCCCGGAAAGCGATATTCTGGAGGACCACCTGAAGCTGAACAATCACCCCTTAATCGATGTGCCTGCGCTGGTGGCGGATAAGGAGCATCTCCAGGCTTGGATAAAGCCCGTTGAAGGCGCACCGCTAACCTTTGAGACAGACTTGATCGGACAGCCCGGGAATGTCAAGGTGACCCTTATTCCCTTCTATGCGCTGCATCATCAACGGTATACGCTGTATTGGAATATAATGAATGAAGAGGCGTATAGAACGTTTGAGGATAAAGAAAAGAAAGTGTATGACCGGGTTCGTGCAATCACGGTTGACGAGGTGCAGCCAAGCGAGCAGCAGCCGGAAGTGGAGCACAACATTCAAACGCTCCATTCAAACTCCGGTTACTATAACGTTGCCCAAAGAGGCTGGCGCGACAGCCGCGGCGAAGGATTCTTCAGCTATGAAATGGCGGTGGAGCCGGACCGGCAGATGTACCTGCTGGTCACTTACTTTGGCGGGGATCGGGCGTTTTTTGCGGATGGCAGGACCTATGAGCGCGAATTCGCCATTTCCGTAGACGGATCAGTTATTGCCGAGCCTAGACTCGTCGGGGATCAGGGGGACCGCAATTTCGATACCTGTTATGAAATTCCAAGCCGTCTGACCGCTGGCAAGTCAACCATTGAAGTGAAATTCTCATCTGCCTTGGGCAAAGCTGCAGGAGCTGTATATGGCATCAAGACCCTAAGGGAGAAATTAAGCTAAGGTTAAACGACTCTCACATTATTGAAGTGAAGACCCTGTTCTTAGGAACGGGGTCTTTCGCATTTTTTTACAAATCAAATATACCGCCATAACCCTTGGATAACATCTCTTCGTTACATTCAATAAAGGTGCACATCCATCCAGAACGGACACTTATACAAAAACACGGACCGGGAAGGAGCATGGTACTATGCGTAAGTTGTGGAGAACAGGGATAGGCCTGCTTGTTATCGCGGGAATGGCTGTCAGCTTGACGGCATGCACCAAGCCCGAACCAGCCGTTAAAGCAAGCGGTATTGAATCCGTTTCCTACGTAGCGGCAGCTGCTGATTTAGAGAAAGCGGCCAAAATGGAAGGCCAAATCGTAAGTGTAGGGATGCCGGATTCCTGGGCGAACTGGAAGGATACTTGGGAGGATTTGACGGGAATCTACGGCTTGAAGCATACGGACACCGCCATGTCCAGCTCAGAGGGAATTGCAATATTCGAAGCCGAGAAAGACAAGCGGGCAGCAGATATCAGCGATGTCGGGATCGCTTTTGCCCCGGTTGCGGTAGAAAAGGGTATAGTGCAGCCGTACAAGACAACCTACTGGGACGAAATTCCGGACTGGGCCAAGGACAAGGATGGAAACTGGGTCGTAGGCTACCAGGGCACCATCGGATTTCTCGTGAACAAGACGCTCGTGAAGGATGTGCCTAAGAGCTGGGAGGATCTGGCGAAAGGGGATTATAAAATCGTTGTCGGCGATGTAACCCAAGCAGCGCAGGCGCAAATGAGTGTACTCGCAGCTGCAATGGCAATGGGCGGGGACGAGAGCGACATTCAGCCGGGCATCGACTTCTTCAGGAAGCTTGCTAAGCAGAAACGGATCAGCAAGGCGGAGCTGTCCGTGGCTAACATCGAAAAGGGCGAGATCCCGGTTGCGCTGCTTTGGGATTTCAATGCGATCGGTTACCGGGAACAGATTGATTATGAGCAGTTCGAGGTCGTCATTCCGTCCGAGGGCAGTGTCGTAAGCGGCAATGCGACGATTATTAATAAATATGCACCGCATCCGAATGCAGCAAAGCTGGCACGGGAATATATTCTAAGCGACTTCGGCCAAATCAATCTGGCACGAGGCTACGCCAGACCGATCCGCGAGAACGTGAAGCTTCCGGACGATGTGGCATCGAAGCTTATCGACAGCTCTGAATACAAGCATGCAAAGCCGGTGGGCGATTACAAAGTATGGGATGAGACTTCCAAGAAGCTGCCGCAGCTTTGGCAGGATCAAGTTCTGGTTCATCTGGATTAAGCGGATACAGATTCAGCTGGGACGGGGGCTCCTTGAGATGACGATGATCTTCGTCATGCATGATCAGGAGGAAGCTCTTTCACCGGTATACGGTTCGAATACGGGAGCTTACGCTGACTGTCGATGCTTTGAATGCACCCGGCCAGCGCAGAATTGAGCCCGGCTCCGCGATACGTGTAATTATCCCGCGGGAAGCCTGTCTTCCATTAATGTCTTAATATTCGGGCATCTCCTGCAAATTCGTGCTATGCTGAGTTGTAGCTTCGTGTAGGAAATCTAGCACATGTTTAGGGAGCTAAGCATGCTTTCGAAGCTGCTTCCTATAAGGAGAGCAGCATGCTAACGAAGAAGTTTTTCTATGGGAACCAGCAAATGCTTTCGAAGCTGCTTCCTGCGGAAACTTTCAGGAGGGTGTCTGATGTCAAAACGAATTGCTGTGGTCGGTCTGGGTGATATTGCCCAGAAGGCTTATCTGCCAGTGCTTGCGGCGCATCGCGATATAGATTTAGTTGGAATAATGGGCCGCCATGCAGATAAGGTGCAGTCCATTGGTGAGCAGTATCGAATCAGCGGCCGGTTCACTGATTTGGATCGGCTGCTTGATGAGCAGCCCGAGCTTGTATTCATCCATACGGCGACAGAAAGCCATTATGAGCTGGTTATGCGTTGTTTGAGCAGGGGAATTCATGTCTATGTAGATAAGCCGCTGTCTTATGATATCTCACAGTCCGAAGAAATGGCTGCAGAAGCGCTCCGGACGGGAAAGCTTCTTGCAGTTGGTTTTAACCGGAGGTTCGCGCCGATGGTCGAGAGAAGCAGACAATGGGTGGAAGCGGCAGGAGGAGCAGAAACGATTCTCGTTCAGAAGAACCGGACGAAGCTGCAGCAGCGTTCTGCCATAGAATCGCTGTATGATGATGCCATTCACAGCATTGATCTTGCATTATGGCTGGGCACTCCAGGCAATCTGAGAATGAACGGCGATTCGGATGCATTTGCGAGTCCCGGGCTCGATATGGAGCTTGCCGCTCATACGCTCCGTGAGAACAAGGAAGGGAGATTATTGTCGGTATTCGGTATGCTTCGTTCACCGCAGCCCGGGAGAACATCGGTCTTTTCTATGGAGCGCCGTGCCGGGACAGACAGTGAACGTGTGGAACTGCATGGACACGGCCGGACGGCGATCGTGCAGGACTTGGAGCAGGCGGTTCTCACCGACCCTGACTCAGGCGGTCAGACGCTGAATTTCGGCGGGTGGGATTCTCACTTGTATCGCCGGGGTTTCATTGGAATCATTCAGCATGTTTTGCAATCGATCGATGATCCGTCTCTTTGTACCATACGGGCTGACCTCGTGCTTCCCGGCCACCGGCTGGTCGAGGCTCTGATTAACCCTTAAATTCAATGTAATCGTTCGTATAAATTGGACGACCCCCGCTTCATTGGAAGCGGGGGTCTAATTTGTGTTGCTATGGATGCGTGCGCTCCTAGTCTGCGCCGCCATGTATAAGAAGCGTAACCGCTAATGTCTTCCTACTTTCATAAATCATGCACGAAAGCAACGAAAGCCCTAACCTCTCAATCGTCCTTGCGGTTCCTCGACCGCGCCAGTGTGAATCCGTGTTCCTTAAAGCAGCCGTGTTTAAAAGGAAAAAGAAGATAGTCGTGGATTTGAGGAAATCCTGACCCAATATGAGGAAAAAACCAGAGGTTACACTTGATACAATTTATTATTATACATGCATTGCACATGGAAATCAAGTACCAATGCTTGCTTTTCTTTGGGAATCACAAATTTTATGTACTATATGACATTTGTCATGCGAAACGCATTACATTCATGAATTACTTGCCAATTCGGTTTTGAGTATGATGAATACAGATCAAACAACGAAAGACAAACAAGTGCAGCAGGACATAATGAACGGCCAGAATAGAAGAGGAGTGATCGGGCATGAAAGCAGCCATTCAGCTGACAGGTGTAAGCAAAATCTTCAAAGGAAAACCGGCGGTCGATAATTTGACTTTATCCGTTCAAGAAGGAACGGTAGTCGCTCTGCTTGGACCCAACGGGGCAGGAAAAACAACGACGGTCTCGATGATCCTCGGACTGCAGCAGCCGACCAAAGGAACAGTGAAGCTGCTCGGCGGAGATCCGCGGGAACAGAAGGTGCGGAATCGGATTGGCGCCATGCTGCAGGATGTCAGTGTAATTGACGGCTTGAAGGTTTCGGAAAGCATTAACCTGTTCCGCAGCTATTATGAGAAGCCGCTGCCGCTTCAGTATCTGCTGCAAGTGTCTAACCTTGAGAGCGAGAAGGACAAAATCGCATCCTCGCTATCCGGCGGTCAGCAGCGCCGGCTCGGCTTTGCGCTTGCGCTTGCCGGGGATCCTGAGGTTATTTTCTTAGATGAGCCGACGGTAGGCATGGATGTAACATCCCGCCAGCTCTTCTGGGATACGGTTAAGGCGATGGCAGGCCGGGGCAGGACGATTGTTCTGACGACGCATTATCTGGATGAAGCGGACAGCGTTGCTGATCGCATTGTCGTCATCAACAACGGCAAGCTCATTGCAGATGGAACGCCAAGCGAGATCAAAGCGGAAACGACCGGCCGGGTGATTTCCTTCATTGCCGGACAGTCCGTAACGACAGAGCAGCTTCTGGCGCTTCCTGGTGTATCGGACGTCGAATGGAGCGGACGTAAAGTAAAGCTGTCGAGCAGCAATACGGATGCGCTGATTGTAGCGCTGGTCGAAAAACGCTTTGAGATGCGGGATATCGAAATTCAAAGCGGCGGACTTGAAGATGCCTTCCAGGCGCTCGTGCAAACAGCTGCAAAATAACGAAGCGGACTCCGATCCACAAGGAGAAGCTATTAACGTAATTAACGTACTTAATAAACAATATCCTCTTTAGGAGATGATCCTTTTATGAATAATTTCAAAGCGACGATGGCTCAGTGCAAAGCCGAAATTTTGCGGACAGCAAGGAATAAACGTTTCGTGATGTTCTCCATTATTATGCCGGTTGCCTTCTTCTTCTTATTCACAAGCACCATGGACAGCAGCATGCAAGTAGGCGGTGTCGATTGGTCCTCGTATTATCTGATGTCGATGACCTGTTACGGTATCATAGGCGCCAGCTTCACGACCTTCAGCAACCGTTTGTCCCGCGAACGCTCCCAAGGCTGGATAAGATTGCTAAGAATCACACCGCTACCGTCATGGGCGTATGTCGTTTCTAAGGTAGCCGCACAGGGCATTATTAATCTGTTTATCATCCTCATGATGTTCATCATCGGCGGGCTAGGCAAACAAATCAGCTTGCCGGTCTCCGCTTGGATCCAGAGCGGGCTGTGGATTTGGGTCGGCGGGTTATCCTTTATGGCGCTTGGTACACTTGTCGGTTCGATGAAAAATCCGGATGTTGTGCAGGTGCTCAGCACGATTCTTTATATGGGGCTTTCCGTTCTTGGCGGACTATGGTTCCCGGTTGAAGGGATGTCCTCCACCATGCAGACCATTTCCAAATTCACACCGACTTACCGGCTTGGCGAAGGCGCGTGGAATATTATTGCCGGGGGCTCGGTGGACTGGAATGGTATTGGAATTCTGGCGGCCTATGTAATCGTATTTATGGTATTATCATCGTATATCCTCAAAAAACAGGAAGCGGTGTAACGTATGAAGAAAGCGGGCGGGCGTCGACCTTCGGGTCCGCCCTATATTTTCTCCTTCGTCTGGCTTATCTACTTAGTATATCCTCTATATGATTTTTCGAGCAGGCCAATTGACCAGCTAATAGAAGGGATTGCGCTGCTTATTGTATTTGTGGGGCTGTATCTGTACAGCTATAGAAGACAGCGCGGCCGGTTGTACAGTGTTCTGGGGCAGCTGCTCATGGTGGGGATCTTCACCTTTAGATATGATGCTTCATTCATTTATTTTGCCTTCTATCCCTCACCCTTAATAGGTATGCTGCCTAATAAGAAGCAGATCGTCATCTCGATGTCGGCGAAGGTGGTGCTGTATGCGGCGGTTTGCTGGAACTACAAGCTTTACCTGGATAGTAATTCACTCATTCAATTAGTTCCCGCTATGCTTGTTATGCTTGCCTTGCCGTTCGCTGTGCGGGCCGGGCATAAAGCCAAAGAACTGCGGGCAAAGCTTAACCTGGCTAATGAAGAAATCGCACGGTTATCCAAGAATGAGGAACGCCAGCGGATATCGCGGGATCTGCATGATACGCTCGGGCATACGCTGTCGCTGATTACACTCAAGAGCGAGCTGACAGAGAAGCTGATTACACGGAATCCGGAACGGGCGATCCAAGAAGTGAAGGATATTCAGGTCACCTCGCGGGCGGCGCTTAAACAGGTGAGGGAGCTGGTATCCGGTATGAACGCTGTCACGGTCCTGGAAGAAATGGATCATGCGAAACAGATTTTGACGGCAGCAGGTATAGGGATGGAGACGAAGAGCGAGCTGGACGGGCGCATCCCTTCACCGCTTATTGATAATATTCTGGGCATGTGCCTCAGAGAGTCCGTGACAAATGTCGTCAAGCACAGCCGTGCGCGCATGTGCAAAGTGGAGCTGCTTAAACAGACCGGCACCCTGCAGATGATCGTGACTGACGATGGTGACGGTACGGATAACGTCAGCAGCTCAGCCGAGTCCCAAACGGCTTCTTGTAATGGGTTAAAGGGCATGCGCGACCGGCTAAAGCTGGTTGAGGGTGAATTGGAATTTGAATCTGCTGCTCATAAGGGGACACGATTGTTGTTTACTGTGCCCCTTGTGAACAAATCGGGAGAGGAGGGAGAGAGCCGGGCATGAAGGTAATTGTTGCTGAAGACCAAGGTATGCTCCGCGGAGCGCTGAGTGCGCTGCTGGACCTCGAAGAGGATATTGAGGTTATCGGGCAAGCTGAGAATGGAGAGCGGGCCCTGCAGATGATTCAGGAGCTGGTGCCGGATATTGTCGTAATGGATATAGAAATGCCTAAGATGTCGGGTCTCGACGTTGCAGAGAAGCTGAAGGAGCTGCAGCATTCCTGCCGGGTTGTGATCCTGACGACTTTCTCGCGCGCGGGATACTTTCAGCGTGCCATGCGGGCAGGTGTCCGGGGCTTTCTGCTGAAAGACTCACCCATAGATGAGCTTGGAGCCGCATTAAGAAATGTAAATAATGGCGGCAGAGCAGTTAGTCCTGAGCTTGCGATTACATTCTGGGAGGCTGAGAACCCGCTCAGCGAGCGGGAGCGGGAGGTGCTTAAGCTGGCATCCGACGGGCATGCAGCCGGGGATATTGCCAAACAATTATTTCTCTCTGCAGGAACGGTGCGAAACTATTTGTCCGAGGCGATTCAGAAGCTGGAGGCTAAGAACCGCATTGATGCGATCGGCATCGCCCAGAAGAATGGTTGGCTGGACTAGTTCATCACGCCAGTAGACAAAGACAGATCAGGACGTACGCTTGCCAGTTCAGGCAGGTGCAATGTCCTTTTTTTAATTCAAAATCATGTAAATAAAGTGTTTTTTTATGCTACTATTAGATCTGGATTTCTGTAAAACTATCTTGGCAGATTGCTAGATTTATAGGAGGATTAACAGCCCGGATGAACGATCAAACCAAACGATTCATAATGGCAGCCGCAGCTGCACTTCTCATTGCCGGAAGTGCTCCCAAAGACGCCTTCGCACAATCCCGGGAGCCGAGCAGCTGGGCGAAGGAGGATGTAAGTGAAGCTTGGGACCGGCAGCTGGTTCCAACCCAGCTTAACAATCAGTATCAGCTAACGGTTACGCGGGAGCAATTCGGCGAGATGGCCGTTCAGCTCTATGAGGTGCTGACCGGACGGAAAGCAGCCGCACCAGGCACTAACCCATTCCGGGATTTGAATAATTATCGGGTGCTGCAGGCGTATGAGCTTGGTATCGTACAAGGCACGAGCAGAACGGCTTTTTCCCCGAAGCTTGGAGTGACGCGCGAGCAGCTGGCGTCCATGATATATAACACGCTGAAGAAAGCGGGGCTGGCATCTAAGCTGCAGGATGGACAGACGGCCGCCCCTGCTTTTGCCGATAGTAAGCAAATTTCCTCCTGGTCACAAGAGGCCATCCGAGTGCTCAATGGGAATCAGCTTATGAAGGGGAGCGCCTACAAGGACCGGATATGGTTCCTGCCAAAGACAACCACGACGCGTGAACAGGCCATTGTTCTTGTGAACCGCATCTACGTGAAATACGGAACGTATTATGTGAACAGTGAATACGAACTGATGAATGCGGCTGATCAGACACTGCCGGTCGTGATCAAGAATGAGCGCTCCAAACAAATTGATGAGAAGGCTAAGGGGATTTTGGCATCCATCCTTAAGCCGGGAATGAGTGATTACGACAAAGAGCTCGCCATTCATAACTTTTTACTGGTGCATATCGCCTACGATTACGAGAATTATAAGAATGGCACGCTGCCTGATGATTCCTATACGATCTACGGCTCGTTATTTAAAGGCATCGCCGTGTGCCAGGGATACGCTTATTCGGCCAAGCTGCTGCTTGGTATGGCAGGCATCGAGTCCCATGTGGTAACAGGTACAGCGAGTGGAATCGTACATGCATGGAACAAGGTTAAAATTGAGGGCAATTATTATAATTTGGATGTAACCTGGGATGACCCTGTGCCGGATGTCGAGGGCCGGGTCACCTACGGCTACTTTAACGTAACGGATGAGGAATTAAGACGGGATCATATATGGACAGATAGCCTGCCGAAGGCGGCAGCCAGCACTTTTAACTATTTTCAATACAATGGTTTGACGGTTACCAGCCGAAGTGAATTCGAAGCGAGAGTCGCTGCGGCCATTCAGGTGAGGGATTCGGCCCTGACGCTCAAGCGATTATATACGGATGGAGAAGGTGTGGAAGATGATTGGCGTGCGTTATTCAGCCGGTTCCCGGAAATCGCGCAATATTCGTATGCGACGGACAACAGCGGTGTCGTGAGCTTCACATTCTCGTACCGCTGAAGAACGGAGTGTGAATTTCACATTCTCGCACCGCTGAAGAACGGTGTCGTGAGCTTCACGCTCTCGCACAACTGAGGGTGCTGCGCCCCCATCGTTTGCCCAGGCAAAATTTGTAGTGCTACAATAGGGGAAAAGCTTATGGGATGAGGAAATCGCTGTGATTCGCTATTTGGTTATTACAAAAGATCATAGGGTCTTGGAAAACATGCCGCTGGAGCAGATTGACCGCAGTGAGGCCAAATGGTTTTGGGTGGATTTCAGTGAGCCTGCACCGGAGGAAGCGAAGCTTCTGGAGAGTTATTTTAATTTTCACCCGCTTGCTATTGAGGATTGCCTGATGTATCTGCAGCGGCCGAAGCTGGACCATTACGAGGATGTCCATTTCTTTGTCCTGCATGCCCTGGACGAGCAAACGCTGCGAACCGATGAAGTCGACATGTTTATTGGTCCCGGTTTTATCGTCACCTTTCATGCAAAGCCCCACCGCGAAATTGATGCTGCTTGGACGAAGGTATCAGCTAAGCCCCGTTACGAGACTCATGGCAATTTGCATGCCGCCTATGTCGTCATCGATGAGTTTGTAGATCAATATTTCCCGGCAGCCCGTGTCATTGAGGATCAGCTGCTGGAATTCGACGCGGGTGGTCAGGACGTCAAAGTGCAGGGCAAGCTGAATGATGTGTTCGAGATTCGAAACAAGCTGCTGAAGCTGCGCAAGACCGTCGTACCGATGCGGGAATTGCTCTACCGGATTATTAATACGCAGCGGATTGATGGACTCAGCCATTACCTGCCGTTCTTTACGGATGTCTACGATCACTTATTGAAGCTCGCGGAAATCGTGGATTCCAACCGCGACCTGACCTCGGACATGCGGGATCATTATATGTCGCTCAGCTCGAATCGAATGAATACGATTATGAAGACGCTGACGGTCATTACGACGATTTTCATGCCGCTCACCTTTATCGCCGGGATTTATGGGATGAATTTCGCCAATATGCCTGAGCTTACTTGGCATTCCGGTTATTATATCATCTTGATTCTGATGGGGCTGCTCGGAGCCGGCATGTTTGTTTGGTTTAAGGTTAAAGGATGGTTTGATTAACGGCGTATACGATCAATCCTGTTAAACAAGCATCAAGCGAATATCCGATATTGGCCGCGTACATACATGTTTCCTCCTTGGGGCAAGGTATCAGTAATATAAGGATCAAGGAGGCGGATGATGATGGCGCGAAGAGGTCGTCGCAGACTTGTTGTTCCAGGTGCGGAAGCTCAGATGAGCGCATTCAAGGCAGAGGTGATGCGGCGCGAAGGTTATGCGGTTAACCCGAGCCGGCCCGATGATGTGAAGTACGAGGTGGCCAAATCGCTCGGTGTTCCTTTAGAGCCGGGCTATAATGGCGGGTTATCGACGGAATCGGCAGGACAAATCGGCGGTCAGATCGGCGGAGCAATGGTGAAGGAGCTCATACGCATGGCACAGCAGAAGCTTGCAGACCAGAATCAGCCTCACTAATCGGAGGTAAGCTCCGGTGTACTCATAACCTGTTTTCATCCCCATCCTGGGCTGGAAACAGGTTATTTGTCATGCGCGCAGATTCATTCACGATTCAGCACGTATTCAGACTCTATTCATCCTATATTCATACTTCTGCGTTAAGATAGGTTCATCCTAATTTAAATAGGGAGGATCTGAGGGATGAGGACCCATATTCTCGTTGTAGAAGACGATCAATATATTCAAGAGCTGATCAGTGAATTCCTGAGAGCTCAGCAGTATGAGGTGGACGTGGCCGGTGACGGTCTAGAGGGCTGGAACAAATTTCAGCAGCAAGCCTACGATCTTGTCATTCTCGATCTCATGCTGCCTTCCCTTGATGGATACAGCATCTGCCGGATGATTCGGGAGAAATCGGAGACGCCCGTCATCGTGATGACTGCGCTCAGTGAAGAGAAGGATCAGCTGCGGGCGTTCGAAGAGGAAGCGGATGATTATGTGACCAAACCGTTTTCTTTTCAGGTGCTGATCAAACGGGTGGAAGCTGTGCTCAGGCGGACGAGGCATGTGCAATCAGGGGAGCTGTCTTTCGATGACCGGCTTCGGCTCGATGCGGATGCTTACAAGGTATATGTCGACGGCCGATTTATCGAGACGACGACCAAGGAGTTTGATATTCTGCAAACCCTGCTCAGCAACGCGGGCCGCATCATGACGCGGGATATGCTGCTCGATAAAGTATGGGGCTATGATTATTTCGGCGATTCGCGAATCGTGGATGCCCATATCAAGAATATCCGTAAAAAGCTGGGGATCCCCGTGATCCGGACCGTTAAAGGCGTCGGCTATGCCCTCGAAAATGAAGCGGTAGGCGCAGAAGGATGAGGCGGCGCGGCATTACCTTCAAAATCTTCATCATTACGACGATCCTGCTCATCGTCTCCGCCCTGCTCATTTACTTGACGCTGTACTTCATGCTGCCAAGCTATTACAAGAATATTAAGCAGTCCCGTCTGGAGACCGGTGTGAATGAGCTTATTCAAGCCATTGACAACAAGCCTGCCAAAGAGTCGCTGCCGCTGATGGCGAAGTTCAGCCAAGAACATAATGCGGCGCTTATTATCAAGGATAAAAACGGATTCGGGTATTATATACCGCCAAATTTAATGCGGTTTAATAATGGGTTAATGGACGATGGGAGCTTCCCTGGCTTTCGGAAGCAGCTTCAGGGCAGCGGCCGCTTTGACTATGGCCGCGGCGGTATCGGCGGGGAAGACCGCAAGAATCATATGCTGAGCGTAGAGCGTTCGTTTCATTTCGCCGAGAGTGATGAGGCGTTCACGATGTCGATTGACGCGCCGCTGCAGCCGATTGATGAAGCGTCTGAAGTGATTTTACGATTCCTTCCGTACATGCTGATTGCGATTTTGTTGATCGCGATTGCTGGTGCAGCGATCTACTCGCGCTTGATTGCCCGCCCGTTAATCGGACTCAATAATGTGGCGAGGAGACTTGCTAAGCTGGACTTTATCGTACAGGAAGCGCCTCATCGGTCAACGGATGAGATTGGCGAGCTGTCCCATAATTTGAGTAAGCTGGCTAGCAATTTGAAGGCGACTATGGCTGAGCTGCAGGATGCAAACGCCCAGCTTAAGGATGACATTGAGCGGGAACGGGAGCAGGAAGCGAAGCGCCGCGAGTTCGTGGCTACGATCTCTCATGAGCTCAAGACTCCAATTACTGCAGTAAGCGGACAGCTTGAGGCGATGATCGGCAATATCGGCATTTACCGCGACCGGGACACGTATCTTCGCCAATCGTACAAGATTATGCGGGATATGGATAAGCTGGTGCATGAGATTTTGGACTTGTCCAAGCTGGAAAGCCGTGATTTTCTGCCCCTTATGCGGGAAGTGGACTTAGCGGAGCTTGTACGTGAATCCGTGGAGAACATGAGTTATTTGGCTGAAGTGAAGGGGATGGAGATGGAATGCCATTTGCCTCAAGAAGCGTTTATCGTTGCTGACGAGCGGCTTATGGCGAAGGCCGTTGCCAATATTGTGTGTAATGCCGTCCAATATTCGGGGGATGGGGAACGAGTGGTGGTAAACCTGGCGGAAACTCATCAAGCACAGGAGGGTGAAGAGCTCTCCATACTCCAGCGGCATTATACGCTGGAGGTGCTGAATACCGGGGCGCAGCTGGACGAAACGAAGTTAAACCGGTTATTCGATCCGTTCTACCGGTTAGAGCAATCCCGCAGCCGCTCAACCGGTGGAAGCGGCCTGGGTCTGTATATTGTGAGCAAGGTGCTGGATGCGCATCGAGCTGAATATGAGATTACCAACACGCCGGAAGGCGTGAAGTTCAGCCTGCTGCTGAAGGCTGCTTGAGATATCAAATCAGGTGATGATGACCGTGCTTGCTGATGGAGCAGTCTCCTGCATGAACCCGGACACCAATTTGTTGAATAGCCCCTTAGCGAATGATGATGCGGGTTTGCTATAATTAGGAGAAGGTTTACTATCTGCGAAAGGTCAGGGGATAACGGGCTGGTATGAGTGAGTATACGGATCGCGAGTTTATGGAAGTGGATTTTAATAACGGGCTGTTTAGCGAATATGACTTTCATCATTGTACCTTTACGCGCTGCAGGTTTCGGGGAGCGCATCTGGAGGAAATAAATTCAACAGGTTGTCAATTCATCGATTGTGATTTCTCCGGGGCACAGCTGAATGCATCTATTCATACCCGTTCGGCGTTCACGAACTGCCGATTTACCAATGCGAATTTATTCGTTTCCAAATTTGAGGAGTGTAAAATGATCGGCTCGGACTTCGCCGCGGCGAACTTAGATGGCATAACCATTGTGCGCGGAGATTGGTCGTACACGAATTTGCGGAATGCGAATCTAACGAAGCAGTCCCTGCGCGGGGTTATGTTCGTAGAAGCCGATCTATCCGCGTGCAAGCTGGAGAAAGCTGATCTGCGGGATGCCGATCTGACAAGAGCGCGGCTCGGGAATGCGCTGCTCAAGGGAGCGGATCTAAGAGGAGCCGTTCTTGGCGGGATCGATTTCAAGTCGATCGTTATGTTGGATGTCCGCATTGATGCGATCCAAGCGGTGGATTTTGCAAGGTCGTATGGAGCAAAGATCCAGTAGTGCGGGGAAGAAGTTCAGGCATATTCTATCACATCTTGAATATTGGAGGTGATAGAATGTCAAAGTTTCTTGATACATGAACTTCGCAAAAAAAAAAGCCGTATAATAAGGCTTAAAATGGAGGATTAAGGCTAGAAATCAGAATATGCTGTAAAGTTGAAGCTTTCCGGTCCTACTCTTGTTGTGCCAAGAGCAGAAACTTGAACAAAGACTGTATATGGAACACTGGGATTATTAGGTGCGTTAAAATCAGATCCCGTAAAAGCGATAAGCTGTGGTCCTAAGATGCTTAAATTAAGATTTTCAGAGGCAGAAAAGACGATCAAATCGGATGGAGTCAACCCCCTTACAACGGTAACCAGAACATTTGTAGCAACAGGAAGAAGTGGCAATTGTATTGCGACCACTCCTGTGAACCCTACACGGGTAAAATTAGCTATACCTCCAGATAAATTTAATGTCTGCTGTGCCACCAATTGCGGTGTGTTAATTACCGTAATTGGTATAGAAATTGAATTGGCATAGCTTGCATTTTGTGTGGTTTTTGAATCTAGAAATCTCGTCATACTATCACCTCCTCCTTTTTACTATTTATCATATGGAGAATAAAATAAAATGTTTGGACAACCCCCCATGGTAAGCAAAATTAAGTGAGAAGAGTAGTGAATGATAAGCTGGCCGCCTATGGCCTATGGTCAGGTAAAGAACGGACATGTATATCTGCTAATCCGTAAGCCCGGAGAAGCGCTTGGGTATACAGTTGAATGGAGATCTCAAGAAGCAACACCGTACATTGACGGAAAGGCAATCCGCACATATGAAATCATTGAAGGTGTGACATATTTCTGTAACATTTTGATTTTACTAGTGAAATAGCCCTTTTATAATAAAAGCCCATGCCACATTAACTTAATTACATATGCTACGTTGTACCTTAACTTAAAAGGAGATGGATGTATGAGTTACGGATATAACAACGTTGGAGGAGTAGGTCAAGGTAATTGTGGTCCAGTTGGAGGCGTCCAAGGTTACGGTGGTGGATGTGGCATTGGTGCCGGTGTAATTCTCGTACTCTTTATCCTATTGGTAATCGTCTCCCGTTCTATGTTTTTCTAAATTAAGCAAAGCAGACCACCTTCTGCTTCCTTGCATGTCCACTAGCATTGAATAGATGAAAGATTCAACCCCCGCTGGCTCTTTCAGGCTGTCGGGGGTATTTGTATTTTAGCCGCATCGTAGAAATCCTGAAGCACCGCTGGTCTACTTTGGTCGGGATTGGATTTGTGCTCGTTATGCCGGATTCCTTATTCTCCGCAGCGATGATCCTCAGCGGTTTGCCCCTTATTTTCCTGAAAAAAGAAAAAGGCCCATTCTTATAAGCAGCAGCTGCCGCTTTACAAGAATGAACCCTCCGGTTATTCTAACTTCTTAGACAGCTGTGTATTAAACCAGCTTCAGACGAATGACGTTCCATGAAGCTTTGCCAAGCAGAGCCTCGATTTTGCTGCCGTCAGCCGTTGCGTCGCCGCCTGTATGCGGTGTGACGCGGTTTGGTGCATCGATGGTATTGGCTGCTTTCAGATCATCATGCTCCAGCACGATGTGCTCGATTACGCGGCAGGAACCGAAGCTGCGCAGATCGATTTCAAGCGGTAAGGATTCACTCAGGTGACGGTTAACAGCGAATACCGTAACCTCCTCCTGGTTCTCGCTCAGCACCGCTACCGCATCAAGGTATGGCACGTCGCTGTAATCCTTCGAATCATATTTCGGTGAAGTAACGAGCGGTACAAGTGCAGTCCCGCGGCCAAAAATGCTAGTATGCATGTATGGGAAATAGATCGTTTGCTTCCAGGCAGCGCCGCCGTTTGCAGTCATAATAGGTGCGATAACATTGACCAGCTGGGCAATACATGCCATCTTCACGCGGTCAGCACGTTTGAGCATACTGATCAGCATGCTGCCGACAAGCAGGGCATCCTCATGGTTGTACACATCCTCCAGCTGCGGAGGAGCGATGGACCAAGGATCGATTTTGGAATCGGCGGCATTAGAGTGGTACCATACGTTCCACTCGTCGAAGGAGAGGTTGATCTTCTTCTTGCTGCGTTTCTTCGCTTGGATATAGTCGCAGGTCGCGATAACCGTGTTGATGAACGAATCCATTCCCATCGATTGCGCGAGGAAATTCGGCGTATCGTTGTCACGGTTGCCATAATATTGGTGAAGCGAGATGTAGTCGACTTGATTGTAGGCCAAATCAAGGACAGTCGATTCCCACTCCGGGAATGTCGGCATTCCTAGAGCAGAGCTTCCGCAAGCAACCAGCTCGATCGTTGGATCAACCCATTTCATCACTTTAGCTGTTTCGGCAGCAATCCGGCCATACTCGACTGCAGTTTTGGCGCCGATTTGCCAAGGACCGTCCATTTCGTTGCCCAGACACCAGGTTTTGATGTTATGCGGGTCTTTATAGCCGTGCTTAATACGCAGGTCGCTTAAGTGCGTGCCTGACGGATGATTGGAATACTCGACAAGCTGACGGGCTTCTTCCGGTCCGCGTGTGCCAAGGTTGACGGCCATCATCGCTTCTGTTCCGGCTTTGCGGCACCAATCCACGAACTCGTTAAAGCCGAAGAGATTAGGCTCGATCGTTCTCCAAGCCAGCTCCAGACGCTTCGGACGCAGCTCGACAGGCCCTACGCCATCCTCCCAGTTGTAGCCGGATACAAAGTTACCGCCCGGATAACGGACAATCGGGACATCCAGTCCTTGGACTAGCTCGATCACATCATTGCGGAAACCCTGCTCATCCGCTTCAGGATGGCCTGGTTCATAAATACCGCCATATACGGCACGGCCCAGATGCTCAATAAAGGAACCGTAAATACGTTTATCCACTTCACCAATCGTAAAATCTTTATCCACGATCATTTTTGCTTTGGTTGACACATCCATCACCTCATGGTTAAATTAATAATTATATTAACTAATTAATAATAAAACTTTTCTCAAAATCTATTAAACACGATTAAGAGAGCGATTTCAAGGCTATTTCTTGGATTAATAAATGAGTTAATCAATGCCTGATACGGAGTGTGAGAAGATGTTACGAGCAAATACAGAGCGCAAGTGGCTTCCTCTTTATGAAGCCTTGGCCAGCGATGTGCGTCTTCATATCCTGGAGCTGCTGTCGAAGGAGTCCATGAATGTGAAGGAATTAGCTGCCGCTCTAGGGCTCAGCAGTGCAATCGTTACGATGCATACGAAGAAGCTGGAGAAGGGCGGTCTGATTCAAACTACGCTTATCCGGCGCAATGGCGGCACGCACAAAATATGCTCACTTGCGATCGATAAGGTGGAGCTGTCTCTGCCGCAGCGCACTGAGCAGCAGCGTGATTATCAGGAGGTATCCGTTCCTGTCGGTCATTATACACGCTTCGAGGTGCACCCGACCTGCGGGCTTTCCACTACGGAGCATGTGATCGGGCAGTTTGACGACCCGCGTTTTTTCCTTGAACCGGAGCGGATGCATGCGCAAATCTTATGGTTCGGCCGGGGGTTCGTAGAGTACCGGATTCCTAACTACGTACTGATGGGACAGGCGTTGAAGGAAATTGAGATCTCGCTGGAGATCGGCTCAGAGGCGCCGGGGGTTCAAGCCGACTGGCCGTCGGATATCCATTTCTACCTGAATGACACTCTTCTTGGCATATGGACAAGCCCGGGCGATTCCGGGAATGGACGCGGCATACTGACACCGGCTTGGTGGACCGTCAACCAATACGGCTGGCTTAAGATGATTCGGGTGACCGAGGACGGGACGTATATCGACGGGCAGCGTTTGTCGGATGTGACGCTCAAGGATATTGTGATGACGCGCAATGACTGGATCTTCCGGCTCGCAGTTCCGGAGGGGGCGGAGCATGTCGGGGGCTTAACGATATACGGCGAGGGTTTCGGCAACTACAATCAAAATATTCTGTTTCGCACGTACCGCAATGTGAGCGGGGGAACAGTGGATGCAAATGAGCAATAAAACAATTGAAGCGTTAAAGGGGCAGTATGTCTACACGATTGCCTTTCATGAGGATGAAGAAGAGCTTTGCCGAATGGAAATGCGTGCTTTATTCGGTGTTGAGCCTATTCATGGTTGTGTGCGCAGCGATAAAAACCTCGATCCCAGCCGCAGCCCGTTTATCCGCGGGAAACTGGCGGTTGATCTCGAAGCATCTGATGTGGATGGGATAGCGGGGCAAGCAGGAGATGCCGTTCATCTGCAAGGCCAGACGTTCAAAGTAGTTTTCATGGAGACGGATGATCGAATGACCTATGAGCAGCAGCGCTCAATTGAGCGGCAGGTCGGCTGGCGGATCAGAGGGAAGGCGGAGATGCGCAGACCTGATCGGCTGCTGGGCATAGCCTGCGTGAAGGGCAGCTGGTTATTCGGAGCCTATGAGAAAAGCGAAGCGGTGTGGCTGAAGCATAATAAGAAGCCGCAGCCTTATTCAACGGCGCTTAGCACGAGAGTGGCTAGAGCCGTCGTGAATATCGCAGCAGGGGATTCGCCGCCGGATAAGCTCAAGCTGATCGATCCCTGCTGCGGGATCGGGACCGTTGTAATCGAAGCTCTGTCAATGGGGATTGACATCATTGGTTATGATCATAATCCTCTGGCTCTAAAAGGTGCCCGAGTGAATCTGGCTCACTTCGAGATGCCGGATGTCGTAGCACGGGCAGATATGCGGACTTTGGATCCTGCCGGAGACAGTGGGGGATACGATGCGGCTATCATCGATCTGCCGTATAATCTGTGCTCCGTATTGTCCGCAGGAGAGCGGCTTGATATGCTGCTCAGCGCGCGCCGCCTAGCCAAGAGAGTACTCATCGTCACTACAGAGACGATTGATGACACCATCATGGAAGCGGGACTTCACATCGTGGACCGCTGCACCGTTCGCAAAGGCAGCTTCTCGCGTCAAATCATCGCCTGCAAGAGCTGATTATGAAAGCAAAGGGCAGTACACAAGTTAGGTTCATCATGACCTGTGTACTGCCCTTATTTGTTAATCCGGCACCTGCTGCAGCAGGCACAAACGGGCTATTAACCAGCAAGATCTAAATTGCTCTATATATCGAGCTCCCAAGTCAAGCCGGTACTCGGGTACCGGCTTATTCCCCGCTTTTCGGGCAAGCCATCGCTAAGCTCTCCCGCAGGCCGCGGAAATCGCTGCAAGCTCGCTGATCTCGTCCTTGCTCAGCACAAAACGCATAGCTTTTACATTCTCTTGTGCATGATGCGGCTTAGAAGCGCCAGGAATCGCAAACACCGTCTCGCCATGCGCATGGATCAGCCAATTCAGCGCTACTTGGCTGGCGGACGCCTCGTATTTGACGGCGAGCTCATCAAGGCGGGTGATCAGCGGAAGCGTACGCTTCAAGCCGCCGGTTTTGAAGCCGCCAGCCCATTTGCGCGGCCCTTGAATTTGCTTCACAAGCTCAGGATTCTTATGGAATTTGCCGCTCAGAATGCCCTGCTCGAGAGGAGAATAGGCAATAATCACCACGCCGAGCTCCTTCGCTGCTTCCATTACGCCGCTCTGCTCGATTCGGCGGTCCAGCAGATTGTATTTGACCTGATTGGATACGAGCCGCAGTCCCGATTCGCGCAGGGCTTTATCGGCTTCATACATTTTGGCTGCAGAGAAATTACTGACGCCGACATGCTTGATTTTACCCTGCTTCACAAGCTTCGCCATCTCGCGCATTTCGTTTGCCGCAGAGGAGAAAGAGTACGGCTGATGGACTTGATGCAGGTCGATCGCCCAGCCTTTCAGTCTGCGCAGGCGCTCATCTATGGTCTTTGGGATATTCGCAGAGGTACGCATAATCGGCCACCACTTCGTGGCAACATGAGCGCCGGCGGCACTGTCGCCAAGCGCATTCAGCGCATCGGCGAGCATTTCTTCAGACTGGCCTCCGCCGTAAACTTCAGCCGTATCAAACCAGTTGATGCCGCCCTCCAGGCTAATGCGCACGATATCGTGGATAACCTCGTCACTAAGCACCGGCCAGAACTTCCCGACCATCCCGCTGCCCTTGCTGAACTGCCAGCAGCCGAGTCCGAGCGGCGACAATTGCAAATCCGAGTTTCCAAACCGCCTCAGCAATTCTGCACCCATGCCTATCCCTGCTTTCCCGGGCTCGATTATGATTTGGTGTATCCTATGGTCAGCTCCAGCTCCTGCTTGCCGCCCGGCTCGAGGAGAGGCAGCCCTTTTCTTGTATTAAGAGCGCTGTTAATTGCCATCCACGGCTCCACACAAATGAACGGCTTGCCGTCCACCTGCCACAGTACGACGTATTTGAACGCATCGCTGTAGGAGAGATGAATAACGTCCCCTGCTCCAGCCGGCCCAGGGAAGCTGATGTCCCGTCTATTCGCGTTCAGGAAGACGACGGACTCTTTAAGCCCATCCATCTCAATGCTTCCTTCGAATGGTTTCACTGCATTGTCGTTATAGTCCACATATTCGGTTGCATCCGTTACAAAGTCAAGCTTCTTGGAGGCTCCGATGCGGAAATACGGATGGAAGCCCGCATAATAAGGCATGCTGCGGTCAGATAAGTTGTGATAGGTTTGCCGGATTTGCAAATGGCCGTCCACTAAGGCATAGGTAAACAGCAGCTCGAAGTCAAAAGGATATTCCATTCGTGTTCCTTCTCCGCTCCGGAGCCGAACCGTTACGGAAGCTTCCCCAGCCTCTGAGGTGGATACGACATCCCATGGACGGTTGCGGGCTATGCCGTGATTCCGCATCTTGTACACAGCTCCGTCCCATTCGAAACGCCCTTCGACCAATTGCCCGCAGATGGGAAAGAGGACAGGATTGCCGCCTCTGATATTGGCATCCGGGTCAATGAAGGTTGCCTCGTCCAAATAGAACAATTCCTCGCCAAGCAGTTTGCAGCTAATGGCGATTGCGCCGCGATCTGGACAGATTGTCACGGAGGAGTTCGTTTGGCTGTCTGTTAAGGTATACATCGTGTAGATGTCATGATGCTTACGTACTTCATATCGATTGTTAGTTGGGGTCATAATCAGGCCTCCGTTAATGGAATAGTTGCACTGCTGCTGTATAGCTTCATTGGTCAAGCATACCATATTACGCTACTTCTCTAAAGTGCGGACCCCATCACCCCGGGTACCAGTGCGATAGGGGGTATCCTGCACCTTGCCGAAGTCCATCATCCACTTTTCCAAAACACTTATCCACAAGCGAAAGTGTTGGATTCGCGGTTCTTTGACGCATTCAGAGAGTTAAAAGACACTTAACTGTGTATAATGTGGGTAATATGTGTATAAGTCTGTGGATAATAAATATTTAAATTCCAATCCAGCTATATTGCATAATTGAATAGTCAGTTATATACTATAGCAGGAAGATGGTATCCGGAAACGGACATTTTTTTTACCTAGCTATTCTACAATGATGAATACTAAACAATATGGCATAGGGGCGATACGAATGAATGTGCAGTTTAAGAAAGGCGTGTTGGACCTGTGTGTGCTGGCCTTGACGGCTTGGGAGGATCGGTACGGCTACGAGCTGGCTCTTGCCATGTCAGCCAAATTGGAGGTCGCGGTGGGAAGTGTATATCCGCTGCTGAACCGGTTGACCGTTGAAGGTTTCTTCTCAACCTATCTGCGGGAATCGCCGGAAGGACCGCCGCGGAAGTACTATAAGCTTACTCCGCTCGGCCACACGCATTTGATGGAGCTGGTAAGGGAATGGCGGACTTTTTCTACCGCTGTAGACGAGTTAATTAAGGAAGGTGTAGAAAGATGATGAGAGATCAATATCTTCAGCAGCTATGGGAGTTGTTGAGGCCGGTTCCTGAGAAGCTCCGCCGGGAATGGATGTTTGATTATGAGGAGCATTTTCGGCTTGCTGCTGAGGATGGGCGTTCGGAAGCACAGGCGGCCAGCGAGCTCGGTGATCCTCGTCTGATTGCCAGGGAGCTGCTGCTTGGCTACCGGGTCGACATGGCCGATGATAAGAAAGGCAGTATTACATTGGTATCCCGTGGCGGTGCTGGCTGCGGTCAGTCTGGGATTCTTCAATCTGATCTTCGTACTCGGCCCTTTTATCGCATTGCTCGGCGTTCTTATTGCGCTGTGGGCGGCATCGCTGAGTCTCGGGCTAAGTGCATTCGCGGCGGTCTATGAGGGTGTGTTCGGGAAATCATTTACAATCCCGCAGAGTGCTTCGGCTGCAGCTGTACTGCTGGGTTTGGGGATGCTCCTTGGCGCAGGTACGCACTCTTTGACACGCGCAGTAGCCAGAATGACACTTCAATATTTGAAGTTTAATTCCAGAATGATAAGGGTGAAAAAAGGATGAGAAACTGGATCGTTATTGCACTCATACTGGTTGTTGTTGGTTTAATCGGACTGTTCGGTACGTTTAGAGGAGAGAATTGGCTAAGCTTTGGAACGGAGAAGGTGGAGCAGACACGCGCAATCGACGCATCAGGGCTGAGCAATATCCATTTGGAAATCAACTCGATGGATGTGAAGGTCGTACCGACTGCATCGAAGAAGATAACAGCTACACTTAGCGGTTCGGCGAGCAAGAAATACATCGGAAAGATTGAGCTTAAGCTCGAACGCGACGGGGATACAGCTAATCTCTCGGTTGTGAAGGATACCAGGTTCTCTCTCGGAATTAATATATTGGATGTAAATGTGAAGCTCGAGCTACCCGAGCAGCAGTGGAAATCCGTCGTTCTGGATTCCAGCAGCGGAGATTCAGAGATTACCAAGCTTTCGGCGGATTCGATTACGATTGAGGGCAAATCAGGAGATATGGTGCTAAATCAGTTGACGGCCCGTTCGTTAACCGTCAGTTTAACGAGCGGCGATGCAGATCTTGCAGGTATCGATGCCGATACAACCGAGATCGAGGGGAAATCGGGAAACGTTGCGCTGGAGGATCTAAAGGGGAATTCGCTGAAGGTTGACCTTAAAAGCGGGGATGTCAAGCTGATCGATGTGGATGCGGCTGAGCTTAAAACGGAGGTGGCAAGCGGGAATATCCGCGCTGAGCTGCATTCGCTTGACCGTGCAATGGCATTCAAAACAAGCAGCGGGGATGTCAAGCTGTTATCCGATGAACAGCCGGCAGCCGTCCAGATTCAATACCGCACCTCATCAGGCAATTTAAACAATGAGTGGGAAAGCGCCCAGGAGTCAAGCGGCAGCGAGGATGAGAATTTAATTTTCGGTAAGGATGGCCCAATTATTGCGGTGGATACCGGTTCAGGTGATTTATTAGTCGGTGAAAGATAAAAGACCGGCGCAGCAATTTCATGCTAACAACTTCTTACAGGTAATGCATGCTATAATTAGCAGGTATTGCCTTTTATTATTTTGTAGTTTCAAAACTAAATTTTAGTGCTGAAAAAGCCGATATTATGGAAGATAGTAGTAGCTGCAATGAATCAAGAAAGAGGAGGATATTCTCATGCAGGGAAAAGGGCGGTCAATAATCGGACCTATGACAGCAACACTGCTGCCGATCGTCGTTTATGAATGGCTGCGATCCTTCCAAGCCTTTGATATTTCCGTAACTTCGGTTACAGGTCATTTTTATATCGTCAGCACTATCGCTGCTCTGGCAATGATTGTTGCAATCGCTGTCGGGATCACCGGGCACCGGCTGCGTAATATAAAGGTAGCTTTCATGTCTTTAGCTTACGTATCCCTGGCCGGGATATTCGTTCTGCATGGGATATCGACACCGGGATTCATGATGCATGAGACACATATTGCCGGAATAGCCGCACAGCTGAGCATCCTGATCGCTGTCACATGGCTTTTCTTATCAGCGCTTTCCTCCGATCATCCTGTCGTTGGCATTCTTGCGATGTGGCGGCGCTGGTTAATCCCGGTCTGGCTGCTCATTCTTGCCGGACTTGTCTATTTTACCCTGCATTCACCGGAAGTCATGGACAAGCTTCCTCTTAATCATGGTCCGTATAAATGGTTAGCCGCATCCTTAACCCTGCTGATGAGTTTATGGACGATGTACCGGTACTGGCAATCGTATCGAAGCGCTCGTTTTCCGCTCCAGCAGGCGATTGTGTATTGTCTGGGATGGCTCATTGTCGCTCAATATATTATGGTAACCGGCACGACGTGGAAGCTCAGCTGGTGGATGTACCATGTGCTGCTTCTCGGTTCTATGATAATTATGCTGGGCGGCTTAGTGAAGCAATATTTCTCTCAAGGCTCGTTCACCACTTCCATCAGGGTGTTATTTCAATCCGACCCGCGCACATGGCTTGAGGCATGCATTACGCCAAGCGTTAGAGCTCTGATCATGGCCACGGAGGCCCGCGATGCTTATACAGCGGGTCATAATTTGCGTGTTGCGCTGTACGCACTGAGACTTGCGGAGGAATTAAACGTGAATAAGGAACAGCTCCGGGCAATTGCCCAGGGTGGTGTCGTTCATGATGTAGGAAAGCTTAAAGTACCGGACTCCATTCTGAACAAGCCAGGCAAGCTGACGGCCGATGAACGCTCTGTCATGGAGTTTCACCCGGTCTCCGGCTATGATATGTGCAAGCGGCTCGGGTTCCTTAATGATGAGCTGACCGTTATCCGTTCTCATCACGAGAAATGGGATGGGAGCGGTTATCCCGATCACCTTGCAGGTGAGAATATTCCGCTGCTTGCCCGCATTACGGCAATTGCAGATGTATACGATGCGCTCACCTCCTCAAGGTCATACCGGCAGGCGATGTCCCATGAAGAGGCGATGCGGATTATAGAAGAAGGAAGCAGTGTGCATTTTGACCCTGCTTGCGTGAGAGCGTGGGTGAGACTGGCAGCCGAAGATCCGGCTTTTCTAGTGGAAATCGCCGAAAGCGACCGGTCGCTTAAACTGGTTAGAAAAGAGGAGGTTAGAAAAGAGGAGGTTAGAAAAGAAGCGCAATAAATATTCTAAAAGGCTGTCTTTCATTGCTGAGATTCAGCCTTTTTTGCATGCTCCTCGATTAGAGATGAATGATTCGCAGCCGCACGGCTACAAGTCGCCAGGGACAACGAAGTCGGTCATGACGCCTTGAACGCCTTCATTCCTATATTGACGAATTTGGCTGACATCGTTAATCGTATTAATGTAGGTATAAACGCCTTTGCCGCGCAGCGCTTGAACAAATTCGGGTGTGTACCGGTTCTCGTCCATAACGACAAGATGGATCCCCCTTTTCATGATGTCATCCATAATTTGATCCTTTGAGTCCTGATTCATGTAAAGGGTATAGATATACTGGGTGAATGGATATACGCCGCTGATGGCTTCGAAGTTATCGGCTTCATAAAGCTGTGGAATAATCCGCCGCAGGATGTCGGCATTGACTTCAGTCGTTTCCTTCACGATTCGCTTAAAGATGTCAGCAGCTTTGGCGCTGTCCGGCTCCTTTGTATCTGTTATGAGCATCATATCGGGATGCCCGGACATGAAGGACACCAGTTGCTTGTAAGTTATAGGTGTGTAGTGCTGTTGGATGGGAAGTGACTGGAACCGCTTAAGCGACATAGGTGCAATGGATTTTGGCAGCTTTTGTCCCAGAACAGGATAGGTTCCAGCTTCCCAATCATGCCTGAGCACCAGATGACCGTCAGAGGTGACGCTCAAATCCCCTTCGAATATACGCTGTCCGCTTCGGTAGGCTTGCACGAGGGCCTCCAAGCTGTTCGTCCCGTCATAGCCGCCGATTCCTCCAAGCGCATGAGAGATAAGCGGGTAATGTTTAACCCACTCATAAGGTGAGGGTTCAATCGCCGGCTTTAAGATGTAGGCAGAAGATGATTCAGATGAAGCAGTCAATGAGGAAGATTCGGCTGTGACCCATGTAAAGATGAAAGGTGAGGCTACGAAGATCAGGGCAATTAGAGTAAGATGGGGTATGGTTCGTTGGATTGGGGCTGTATTCATCGATTCCGTCCTCCTATGCAGAACATTCTTCATTACACTTAGACACTTAGGAGGATTAAGAAACAGTTAAAAACTGACAAAAAACCGCAAATCCGATTAGGACTGCGGCCAAATATCCTGCGGCGATACATTGAGCTCTGTTGCGATCAGCTCAGCGGTTAACCGCTGCGGCTTACCGATCTTGCCGTTGCGAAGCTTGGATATGGTTTGCAGAGAGATGCCGGTCGCCTCAGCTAATTGCTGAGCAGACATATGCTTGCGGGCCATAAGAATCTTGAGTAAAACGGCTGAATCAATCGGTTCCATAACAGGTTTAATATCCGTTACCACAAACCCGTAATGTTTCAGGCTTCCATTCCCGCAGTAAAAAGGACAGAAGGTAACATCAATTTCCAGCTGCGCCATATTAGCCAGCTTCTTCGTGCATACCACCAGGCTGTCCGTCTGTTTCCGGATGACGGCTTGTTCCATAATCCGGGTCAACCGCTCACGGTCATTCTCACTCAGGAATTCAAACACGGACTGGTCTTCTACCTTTAACTGATAATCAAACATAGGTGCCGGGTAGTTTTGTATATATCGTTCAATGATGAAATCTTTGTTGACTATTCCTGATAAAAGGACCTTCCGCGATTTGCCCATCATCTCAATCCATGTCTTGGCGGTAATGTCCTCTGCAATTAAGAGGAATGTAGGCACTTCCGTATTCGCGATGGGTTCCCAGGTTAAGCGGATACGCATGGTTCGGTTAATTTTGAGCTGCAGTAGGAAAGATCCGGAACGGTCGTTAATCCGTCCGATATGATTGTTCCATGCCGAGAAGAGCCTAGTAGGAGGTGTTCCGATCAGTTCATCTTCTGTATACCCGACGAGTTTGTCAAAGGCATCATTGGTCCGGATGAATCGAAGCTCATCCTCGGTACCTGCAATCACGGCCATTGGAGCTTGAAGTGTGCTAAATATAGTATCGAAAATGCTCATTTAACCACTCCTTTACAGTCTATACCCGGTTGTCTTGTATAAGTATAAAAAAGCTTGTATTTGATTTCAACTGGTTAATTATTTAAACTAACCTGCATCAGAGGGTTCAATAGGCCGAAAATGCTGTCGAATCTGTAGAATCAGGCCGAAAATAGGCGATTTAACGAACTTTATTGATTTGTCCCGTTCCTCCATACTGGAATGAAGACCATCAACATAGTGAATAATCAGCGGCTCATCATGGAAGGGGGAAAGCAATGAATACTTGCTGTAAAATTGAAAATTGTGAAAAGCCGGTAAAAGCGAAGGGCATGTGTTCGATGCACCATCAGCGTTGGCGCAGACATGGTGACCCGGCAATCATTAAAGTCCGTAAATCCGTGCATTCCACAACCTGTAAATGGGTAAAATGCGAGAGGGCCGCAATCAGCAAAGGATATTGTTCGAAGCATTACTATATCCAACGACATCTTTGCTTGGAAGAAAAGAAACCGTTTTCAATTCATTGACTTTCCATGCCTCTATGAAGGATCTTGCACAGACGGTATACTGGTGGAAAAGATTTATATCCGGAGGATAGATTCTTGAGGAATATCTCACTTCGTACCAAAGTACTCGTGTTAGTCGTTCTTATCACATCAATCGCCTTGTCTTTTGTCGGTTATGGTAACTACTTGTCAGCTAAGCATACCGTTACGGAAGCCCTCATCGATAAAGCTTATAATCGGGTGCAGAGCAGCGCTGACAACTTGTCGGCCTGGATTCGCGCCAAGCGATCAGAAGTAGAAGTTATGAGCCGGACGGATATCGTTCGTTCAGGTACGGACAGCGGACGTTTACTCTATTTTTCCAGGGAAACGGACCGCGCAACCTCGGATTTTTTTTCGATCGGTTATGCTAAGCCGAGCGGAAGCGCCCTTCTCAGCAACGGAAAAACCATTGATATCCGCGAAGAACCTTCACTTCCAATTGTCATGAGCGGACAAACCGTAATCACGGATCCGTTTCGGAGTCAGCTTACAAGAAATCATATATTTGTCATTCAGGTCCCGGTTTATGATAACATGCAGCAGATCCAGGGTGCTGTTGATGCCGCTATTTTGACGGAACGATTGTATAAGGAGCATCTGGATATTCATGTGGGATCATCGGAGCCGGCGTTTTTATACACCGACAAAGGTGCGATTGCACCCCGCTCTGCCAAAGAGGGAGAGATTCAATATCTAACATCACCGACGCTTCCTTATAACGAGATCTCGATGGAGATGATCAAGGAAGGTAACGGATATCTGGCTGTGTACGAAAAAGGAAGCGAATCGCTTGTTTTCTTTGCGAAGGTAGAAGGAACGTCCTGGCATATTGCGATGAAGGTCCCTTTCCACGAAATTGAACAACCGCTTACACTCATCAAATGGCGCACAACCCTGTTCATCGCTCTCGCAGAAATTATTATGATTATTTTGTTCTTCCTCTACTCCAACCACCTTGTTAAACGAATTAAACGTATTCTCTATGTAACTGAAGCGGCGTCAGAGGGGGATTTTACGGGAACGGTATATTCCTTGCCGCAAGGCGGCAACGACGAGCTCGCTCAATTGGCTCACTCGGTTAATGAGATGAGCGTTCATCTGGGAGATATGTTCGGCCGGATGGAGGCTATCATTAATCAGAACCAATTCGCTTATATTGTACTTGATGAGAACTACCGGGTGACCTACTTCAGCCGCTCAGCTGAACGCATGCTCGGCTACAAGGCCGAAGAAGTGCTTCATATAGCAACGGGACTTCTCTTTATTGATCCGGATGAGATTAAGAAGGAAGCAAGGCGTCTTAGCATACGCCGGGGATACACCGTACAGCCGGATACCTCTGTCTTCAAGGAGCTGCAGAAAGAGAGCTTCACCTATGAGCGGGAGTGGACTTATGTTCGCAAGGATGGCATGAAATTCCCGGTGTCGTTCAGCTCCAACGGGATTCGCGATTCCGAAGGCCGATTTATCGGCGTGACCGGTATAGCCCGCGATATCACGCTGCAGAAGCAGGCGGAGAAAGCCAGAAATCAACAGCTTGAGGTGCTCGAAGCAGCGAAGGATCTAATCGCTACCTTTAATGAGCAGGGAGAACTGCTGTATCTCAATCCGGCAGGCCGGGAGCTTCTGTCTACGGATGCGGGGCATCAAAATTCCGCTGTACTGCTGCCTGATCAAACGATCGAAGAGCTGCTGCATGGGATTGAAGATGCCAAGGAGCTTGGCTTTCAAGAGAGTGAAGCCAGGCTTCGAACGATGGATGGCAAGCTGATTGCCGTATCCAAAATTCTTGTGGTGCATAAGGATAACCAGACAGGAGAAGCGTTCTACTCCTGTATTGCCCGTGACATCTCCGAACAGAAGAGAGTGCAGACGGAGCTTGAGCTCGCCAAGCTTGATGCGGAAGATGCGAACATGGCAAAGAGCCAGTTTTTGGCCCGTATGAGTCATGAGATACGTACGCCGCTCGCCGGGATCATCGGTCTGAGCGGACTTATGCAGAAGACAGAGCTAACGGATGTTCAGCAGGATTATCTCGATAAGACGCGTGCTTCATCGGAAGCGCTTCTTCTGATCATTAATGACATTCTCGATTTCGCTAAGGCGGAAGCGGGTAAGATTAAATTAAATCACGTCTCCTTCAGTCCCTACGAAATGATTCACAGGCTGGCGGACCTGCTTACCGTATTCATCGGCGGCAAACATGAATTCGAATTTATCATCAAGACCCCAGTAAATCTGCCGGAGCTTCTGGTCGGTGACTCGCTGCGGATGGAGCAAATCCTGCTTAATTTATGTGTCAATGCAATCAAATTTACGGACAAAGGTTATGTTCAGCTTAAGCTCCATGTGCACGAGGGCAGCAGTGCGGAGCGGGCGAGGATTGACTTTGTCGTAGAAGATACAGGGATTGGTATGACGGAGAACCAGCAGCAGAGGTTGTTTAAACCGTTTATGCAGGTCGATGACGTAGGCAGCCGAAGGTTTGGCGGGACTGGCCTCGGACTCGTTATTGTGAAGAGCTTAGTCGAGATGATGGGCGGCTCCATCGACGTTTCCAGTCAAATCAACGTAGGCAGCCGTTTCTCATTTACTTTGGAATTCGCCGTTGAAGCTCCAGCCAAGCAGGATCGCTTCCGAATAAACCAGACCGGCGAAATGGTCGTTTGGGTACTGGAGGACAGCGCGCTTCTCGGCGAAATGCTGTGTACGGAGCTTGAGGATATGGGGCTTTCCCCGATGAGCCTCAGCTCTTGGAAAATTACGCAGGAGCGGCTGAGCCGCGTGGGAATAGGCGGAAGGCCGGATGTCATATTGCTTGATTTTGAGATGCCGGACATGTTTGGTGAGGAGACATGGCAGAATCTTCACAATACGGCGAAGCGGACGGGTATTCAGACGATCGCTTTGACAACCGCATACGGACGCGAGGAGCTGCTTAAGCTGGATGAATCCGACAGACCGGATGCCATTCTCGTTAAACCGATGAACCGGCTGTCCATCTATCAGGGCTTGGCTGCGCTGGTCAACCGAAGCGGCGGCCATTCCAGCGCAATGGCCGAGATCGCTGCGGGTTCGCTCTTGGATAAGCCGATTACAGGTACAATTCTGCTTGCGGAGGATAACAAAATCAACCAGCTGGTGGCCGTTGAACAGCTGCGCGAATGGGGATTCGCAGTGGAAGTTGCCGAGACCGGCACTCAGGTGCTCAAAAAGCTTGAAGAGCGGCGCTGGGACCTGATCCTGATGGATATTCACATGCCTGAGATGGATGGGGATGAAGCTGCGCGGTTAATCCGCTCAGATTCCAAATATGACCGGATGCCGATCGTGGCGCTTACAGCTAACATCATACGGGAAGACCATGAACGTTACATTCAACTGGGCATGAATGATGTGCTGACCAAACCGATTGAGCCGGACGTCATGCATGAAGTTATTGCAAAATGGCTTCGCAGCGGCAGTGATCACCGCATGCGGACGTTTGCCAATACCGAGGCGGCACGCGATGCCTATGAGCCTATTAAGACGCAAGAGGGTCATCTCCCTATTGACGTGCCTGGCATGGATGCGGAGTCTGCTCTGGAACGTGTGAATGGCAAAAGGGATATTCTGAATCATATGATCAAGCTGTTCATACGCGAATACGCTACGTTCGACAAGCGGCTGCGTGAAGCGGTGAAGGCTGAGGATCAAAAGCTTGCCAGGCGGCTGGCTCATACGATAAAGGGTGTTGCCGGTAATTTGTCGGCTTCTGAGCTGGCATCCTCGGCCGATCAGCTGGAGGGTTTGCTGAAGCTGCCTAAGGAAGAACAAGATCTGTCGGCCATTCATGAGGCTGTCGAGCAATTATTGTCGATATTGGAGTCAATGATGGCGGCATTTGTTAAAGAAGAGACATCTTTCGACAGTATCTCCTAACAATTTTCTAACAATGTATTGTTGGGATGACTTACCTATTGTATATTGAGAGTAATGATAACATTCAGGATAACTCTCCGATTCCATCGCGAGGTGAATCAATGTACAAGTTGTTAATTGTTGAAGATGATGTAATGATGAATGATATGCTAGCAATGTATTTGTCAGAAGAAGGCTACCAGGTAAAACAAGCGTTCAGCGGAGAGAGCGGTCTTGCGCTGCTTGAACAGTTTATACCTGATTTAGTGTTATTAGATCTTATACTTCCCGATTGGAATGGGGCAGACTTATGTGCTCGAATACGACAAACTTCCACCGTTCCTGTCATGATTGTATCCATGAAGTTTGAAGTATCAGAACGGATTCAAGCCTTAAGAGCAGGTGCTGACGACTACTTAGTGAAGCCCTTCAGCATGCATGAGCTGAGCGCAAGGGCGGAAGCTTTATTAAGGCGCGCAAACCGGATGCCTCTGCCGGTGCGGGGAATTGCTCAATCCGCCCGGGAAGAACTGGAGCCGGCAGCCATTTCGCTGGATATGGACCGCCGATTACTGCTTATTCACGGAGCGCTTGTAGAAACGACATTTTCCGAGTTTGAGCTTATGAAGCTGTTCTTGAACCATCCGGGTAAAGTGTTCAGCCGAGAGGATTTAATCAATGCCATACGTGGATTTGATTCTTTTGTAACGGACCGGGCTATTGATGTTCATATAGTTAATCTTCGCCGCAAAGTGGAGAAGAATCCGAAGGAACCCAAATATATCCGAACGGTATGGGGTGTTGGTTATAAATACATGACTGACCCTGAATAGGAGGGTAAAAGAGCCTTCAGCCGCAGCATTGCTGCGCATGAAGGTTTTTCTTTCGTGTGAATAGGTCTAAATACCCGCGAGTATTAGGTTTGAACGCTATTATTAACAGTCATCTAATGAAGAACTCCTACGCATTTGGCGATGAAGTGCTCAGGCTGATGGCTAAGCGCCTTCTTGCATATAATGAATATCCTTATAACGCCTGCCGGCTTGGAGGCAATACGTTCCTCCTTCTTCATGAACTGGATTTGCAGCAGGAAGAGACTGATCGTCACGTGGAGCTGATGAAAGGTTCATTGGAGCAGGTATTACAGGTGCGCGGCCAGCTTTTATATCCTACGTGCAGCATCGGAATCAGCAGTTTTCCCCGAATGGGAGAAACGGCGGAGATGCTGATTCGGCATGCCGATACAGCCCTGCAGCATGCGAAGGAGGCGGGCGGCAATCGAATTTCCGCCTATACGGGAGAAGATGTCATGGCGTCCAGACGGATGCTGTTTATTAGTGAAGCGCTCCGCGATGCCGTAAGAGAGTTGTTCGCAGGATTACGAGTATCTTAATTCCGAGTGCGCACTGATATCGATATAGATGACAGAAGTAAAAGGGCAACCTTCAGTCCTAATCCTGCTAACAGGATTGGAATTGAAGGCTGCCCTTTTTTGGCCCTTGCACACCGCAGGCGATGGCAATAAGCCGGTTCTTCATCAGGATTGGAGCGTATTAGCAAACTTCCATATAAAGCTTGGTACCGTCTTTATATTGTAAGATAGCCACGTCTCGGATCATTTCGACGGACTTTATCCGTTTCCACTTTTTACGGAAATCAAAGTTGAATTCCATTTCCAGCAACTTGTTATGCAGGAGGTCAATATAGCTGATTTGCTCGGAGGGATAGTGGACGGGTACGGAACGATTTTTAAAGGTAATTACCTTCGTCATTCGGATGCACCTCCATTTGTATTGTAAGCTAATAGTAACGCAAATCCTTTAGTCCCTTATAAAGGTAACGTAAATCTGTTGTTTAATTTGCTCATGCTTTTCTAACATCTTCGCTTGGGCGATTACATCCCCCAATGTTCTTTCACCTTATTACACGATTTGTACGCATTGGCGGCTTAGGGGAAGAGCGATGCTGAGTGATGCAGATGCTCGATCTCTTCGTATTACGCAGTATATGCAGCAGAGCTGATTCCTGCAAATTCAAAGAGCTGAACATAGCTCCCGTATCAGCGTACAAGGAGATGATTAGCTGTGGATCCGGTGAGGATCATATCCCGGTTCAGCCGCACGATTGGTTGTCCCGAAAGGTTGTCCCGAAAGCGGCATGGCTGTCAGGGTGTTGTGCTAGGCTCCTGACAAGTCCCTTTGTAATTGATTGCAGACCTGTATTATTTGCAATTAAAGGAAATTATACTCTTATTTTTCCAATTTTTCTTCGAGAGAAAGAGACTTAAATAAAATAACCGGAGACGCTTTGACGGCATCAACCGGTTATTTGGACAAAAAAGGTTTAATTGTGCTTCATTACGTGTAAAGAAGGGTAATGACCAGAAGTTCGAACAAAACTAAAGGAATGATTGCGCTATTGGGATTATAAAATGCCCGGCCATTCTCCCATACCGGCACGCATTGCAAATAAAGGAAGTTGCGGTCTACGTGGGAAATCATTCCCTCATACACAATACCATCCACCGTTTCTACTCTAACCGCACGGTGCATATGCCCCGCACAAAGATCATGAATCCGGCTGCGGGCATGCTGTACAACACCGCCAAGCGAGGGTTCGGCTTGATAAAGTACCGGTGCCGTTACCGGTTTTTGTTCTGACAAAGGTAACACCTCCCTACAGTCTTCCTGCTCTTGTACATCGTATGCGGAAGTCCTAGCTAGTAAGAACTGGAATCGATCCTATATAATCAGACTGTAATAGCCGGAATCTTGGCAGGAGGTATGGATGTGATTTTCACCAAAGCATTGTTAACGAATATAAGCCTGCTCATTACGCTCGCGTACCTTTTTAATATGGGATATAAATATATGATTCAGCACACCTCCAATAGGATGAAATATATATTGACGATTGGTGTGTTTATCGCGGGCGGCATACTTACGATGCTCTTTGGGCTGCGGATCAATGATAATATAGTTGATTTAAGATTGGTGCCGATCATTGTCGCCGTGCTTGTCTTCCCTTCTCCTTGGGCGGTATTTGTTATTGGAATTGGAATCGGGCTGGCACGATTAGGGATGAACTGTGATGCTCTGGGTTTGGCGGGCTTCTTGCTTACTTCGATTGTAGGTGCTGTCGGCTCCATGCTGCAGAAGTGGCTGAAGTCAATCAACTTACGGTTTGTATGGAAAAGTGTCATTGCGGTGGTGAGCATCAACATTCTTTTTACTATGGGTGCCGCCTTGGCGGTGTATATCATTCATTCGACGACGTTTTACCAATTTTGGCATGATATAGGAAGATATACATTCCCGTTATGGCTGCTGCTTAGCGGATTATTTGTCTTTATTATCCGGGATTTTCAAAAGGAACAGCTTCGGGTCGATGAGCTCAGAACGATGAATCTGCTGCTGCGCAGACAAACCAGAGAATCCCGCGAAGCGAAGCGGGAGATTGAAGAGAAGGCCCGGGAGCTGATGCTGGCCTCAAAGTATAAATCGGAATTTCTGGCGAATATGTCGCATGAGCTGAAGACGCCGCTGAACAGTATTATTTTGCTGTCGCAGCTGATGAAAGATAATGAAGATGAACGGTATGAAGGGGACGAGCTGAGGTATGCCGAGTTAATTCATGGCGCGGGCAATGAACTGCTGCAGCTCATTAACGACATTCTGGATTTGTCCAAGGTGGAAGCCGGCAAAATGGATGTTTTCTTCGAGGAGGTTTCTCTCCATGATCTCGTTCAAAATCTGCATCAGCAGTTCCATCCGCTGGCGGAACAGAAGAAGCTGGACTTCGAAATCGATATTGGGCCTGGTGTGCCGCATATGATCAAAACAGATGCGCTGCGCCTGAATCAAATTTTACGGAATCTGCTTGTGAATGCTTTTAAATTCACGGAAACAGGCAGCATTAAGCTGATCGTCAGGTTTGAAGGCGGCCATAGTGCAGCGCTCGAGCCGATTGCCTCCGGGCGGCAATGGATGCGGAACTTGAATCCGGTCTCTTGGGGAATTCCAGTGAAGAAGCGAATCCCTGCGCAGCGGATTACATTCATGGTAGCGGATACAGGAATCGGTATAGATCCGGAGAAGCAGCAGCTGATCTTCGAAGCCTTTCGCCAGGAGGATGGCGCGATCAACCGCAAGTATGGGGGGACAGGCCTTGGGTTATCGATTAGCCTGCAGCTGTCCCGCTTGTTAGGCGGAAGCTTGTCCTTGGACAGCGTGAAGGGAGAGGGCAGCAAGTTTATGCTGAAGCTTCCTATTATGCCTCCCAAGCAGGCGAATGATTAATAAGATGAAGGATCTATCTTAATCAAGAAGGGGCTGCCCGATCGTCGTCTAGATGACGATCAGGCAGCCCCTTCTTTTAAGTCTGTTGAACGGTCTTTCCCACTGCAGCCTGCAGAGGGAACCGGTGAATAAGAAGCACAGATTAATGCCTGCGGATTGACATCCGGCTGTGTTTCTACTTCAAGGAGATCGTAAAATGAACGCTTTGCCCGTCTTCATGCTTCAAGGCGACATCGTAGCCGAGCATGGCCGCTGCCTGGCTGATCGGCAGCATCGTTTTGCCGGCCGTCAGCTCGGCTGCGAAGGGCATTTCTACCGTCTCTCCGTTGGCCTTGGCTTGCTTCCTGCCAACCGTAATCGTAACGGTATGGCCCGCTCGTTCCATGACCAGTGTCTTGGATGCTTGATCCCAGGTCATCGCCGCACCAAGGGCAGCCGCCGCCTCTTTGGCGGGAACCAGCAGCTCCTTATCGCTTATCAGTGATTTGCTGCTGAAGCTCAGCGGCTTCCCTTGCAAGCTTACTTCCGCATTCTTCAAATTGCCGTCGGTGTCAACAACAACGGAATCTACCTGCTGCTTCAGCTTTTGAACGAAGGATTCAGCGTTCTGTGCGGTCATTCTGTAGTTGGAGTCGTCTTTGCCAATGGCTTCGGCAATCCAGGTATTGACGTTCTGATTGTGATGGGACAAGTCTTTATACAAGTCCAGATTATAGGTCCATTCCGATTCCGCCTGGAAATCATATACGCGCGTGTTCGGCTGCTGATCGAATTGCTGGAACATCCAGGTTTTCATCTCCAGCTGGTTGTCGTAACGCAAAGCGTTCGTATCTTTCCATACCGATTGCCTCAGAATGCTGTAAGGCGGGTAATAAAAGATAAACTCGACCTTCGGATAGCCCCGAACCAAAGAGAGGATATGGTCATCGAAGTTTTGCTTGATGACATCAAGAGGCTCCTCGTTCAATCCGAAATAGGCTTCCTCCACTTTAGCCTTCTTATAAGCGTTGATCACGTATTTCTTGCCGAAAGTAACTTGATGGCTCCAGTTGTATAAGTAGTTGATATTCTGGGGCGCCGTGCCTTTGAGCTCCCTCACAATACCTTTGAAGAACTGCTCGTACACGGAGTAATTAAACCAGTACTTATAATCATTCCACAGCTTGTGGTCATACAGGTAATCCGGAAAAGGGCCGGCCGCCTCTTGGTCGCCGGTCTTGAGCGAGAAATAATCAAGCCCCCAGAGGACCTTTTTGACCTTCCCGGTTTCCAGGGCGAGCTTGGCGATTTTGAAATGCTCATCCGCCGTTGATCCGCGTATGGACAGCTTGAGCGTTTTGCCGCCCAGCGCCTGGTCGACCTCGGTAGGAACGAAATTCTCCGTCATGGAGGTTCCGATTATGATGGTGTCATAGTCGTAATTACGGGCTAAGCCCGGATTCTGGTAGCGCTGCTCGGTAGAGAATACAGGCGAGTACCAAGTGGCTTTATGGTAAAACTGCAGCGGATCCAGAAGAGAAGTCAGCAGCGCAACCAGGATTGCGAGCAGTACAGCAAATGCTGCAAAGGCAGCGAGCATGCGCTTCCCGGCTCTAGCGGTAATCCGGGAGGTATGCCGCTTTCTTAGGGCGCCCGTTACGGATGAAGGTGCTTGCAAAGCGTTCTCCGCCTTTCTTAGAAGTTGAAATACAGGAATTCACTAATACGGTTGAAATACAGCAAGGACACAATGAACAAGACGGCAATGAAGAGCGCGGTTCTCCAGGTGGGGCGGAAGCTCTCCATTCTCTCGGATGAATTAGATGCAAAAACCACAATGGGCAGAAAGATCACAATCAGCAGAATAACCGGCGCAAGCGTCGTAACACCTGAGAATGTGATGCCGGAGAGCCCTGTCATCCCCTTCAGAATACGAATGGATTCTCCCCAATTCTTTGCCCGGAAGAAGACCCAGGTGACATTGATGAACATGAAGGTGATAAACCAAGCGAGCCAGTGCGGCATCTTGATGCCGGTCTTGCCCCAGAACCGGTGGATGACTTGTCCGAAGCCATGGAGGAATCCCCAGAATAAGAAAGTCCAGCCGGCTCCATGCCATAGACCGCCGAGCAGGAACGTGATGACCAGGTTGCGAAGCATCTTGAATTCCCCATGCCGGTTGCCGCCGAGCGGAATATAGATATAATCCCGCAGGAAGCGGCTGAGTGTCATATGCCAGCGCCGCCAGAAGTCTTGGATACTGTGCGCCTTGTAAGGCGAGTTGAAGTTCTGCGGCAGCTTGATATTGAACAGCAGCGCCGCTCCGATGGCCATGTCCGTATAGCCGCTGAAATCATAATATAGCTGGAACGTATACGAGAGGGAGGCCACCCATGAATCAACAAAATGGACTGCGCTTGCAAACCCGTCGTTGGCATACTCCGCGAACGTATCGGCGATAACGACTTTCTTGAACAGACCGATGCAGAAGATATAGATCCCTTTGGAGGCATTGCGCCAATTCCAGATCTTACCACGCAGTCTGTCGAACTGCGGCATCATCTCGCTGTGATGCAGAATCGGTCCTGCAATCAGATGCGGATAGAACGTAACGAAGAGCACATAGCTGACGACATTGTATTCGCGGGCCTTGCTCCTGTAGGCATCCACGAGATAAGCGATCTGCGTGAAGGTGAAAAAACTGATCCCAAGCGGGAGAATAAGACCGAGCAGCGGAAAATCATGTCCGGTAAGCTCGGATACGTTCGTCAGGAAGAAGTCCGCATATTTATAATACGCAAGCAGCAGGAGGTTACCGGTAATCCCAAAGATCAGCAGGGATTTGCGCAGCCTTATGCGCTTTGGAGGCTGATCCTCCGGGCGCTTGCCTGCATCAGGTCCCGCTGTCTGCAGCAACCGGCCGACCAGGTAGTTGAAGGCGATGGAACCCAGCATTAGCGGCAGGTAATTGACATTCCACCAGCTGTAGAAGAATAGGGAGGATAGAGCAAGCCAGCATTTTGCCGCAAAAACGAACCGGAACCGGTTGAGCAGAAAATAGACGACGACCGTAATCGGCCAAAAGGCAAAAATAAAGACATAGGAATTAAACAGCATGAAAAACCGAACACTCCTAACAAATTGAGGTTAACCGTTCATCGCGTTCACGGTTAGTCGACATAATCTTGCATCATTCTATTATATAGTCAATTCTTACAGAGCACAAAAGATCACAAATAAAACTGTTTCCCGTATAGGCATAACACGTGGAAGGCATTACTCTAGCTGGAGTAACAGGGATTTCGAATATGCGATTGACAGTTATCTCTTGTCCATTCCAAGACCCCCTCCTTCTCATAGATTAATGTAAGCTCGCTTGAAAGGAGGAAGATCCGGTGTCAGCTAAAGTAAGTTTTAAAAATGTCAAAGCCGTCCGTACTGGAAGCCGTGCCCGCATTTCCAACAACAGCTGTTGTAAACAAAAGGATCAAGCAGTTGATGCTATGCAAGAAGCAGGTGCAGATCTGAGCGATCTGTTCTGTCAACTCAAAAATGAACGTGTCGCAGCTAAATTGGTTCGTGCTATCCGTTGTAAAAACCGCAAAGGGGTAGACGAACTTATCGGTTCCAACTGTAACGTAGTGGCTTTCTTTAACCAAGGCAATTTCTCTTGTGTACGCATCAGCTGCGTATTCGGAGACTGCTGTAACGTCCGTATTACGTTCGATATTTGCGTATCCGGCGGAAACTGCAGAAACCTTAGCAACGTAAACAGAAGCAACCGTTTTTTTTGCTAATGTGAATTAGGCCTTCCTTCTCGTCCAATTGAAACCGCCGACGCATCTTGCGTTGGCGGTTTTTTGTTGTGTATGAACGATCAAGAGCTGCGCCAAACATAAGCCCGATTTGTTCGAACGGATAACGGGATCACGGCATAAACTGAAGGTGAACGGTTCCAAGTCAGGAGGAAAGGTCATGCCTAATATACCGAATTTTCCGGCGTCACTCCTGGAGGAGCATAAACGCTGGCATCATTCTCATCATCATAATGATTTGTCGAACTTACCAATGGGATATGGACAGGAATTTCTCGATTTCCACCGGCAATATATTCAGAAGGTTTTGCAGTGGTACAGCCAGCAGGGATACAATCAAGGACTAGTCAGCGCATGGCAAGGCGTGCCGGAGGCGATAAGGAATTCCCGCTGCTATGATCAAAATGCGGAATACCGCGTTCGCTTTAATCCGCGATCCTTTGCATCGGCGGATGAACTGGGCATCTTTCTGGAAAGCTCGAATCTGCATGGGTGCATCCATCAGGAAGCAGCCCGGATTTATGGCGAAGAGGCATTAAATGACTTTGACATTGCTCCGCAGAGCACGATGTTCTATAACATTCACGGTCTGATTGATCAGTGGTACCAGCAATGGGAACGGGCAATGGGACATCGCGGCAGCGAAGGTGAAGGCAAGACCTCGCTTGCTGTGCGCGGTCAGAAGGCGCGGGGAAAATCAAGCAAGCATCCGGGCAGTCGGAGGACGGGTGAAACGGCTCCGCCGGGGAGCGAAGCAAGCCTGTCAAGCAGCAGAAAAAAGACCGCAAGCAGCATACTTCCTGCTGCATCACGGTCTCTTATACGATCTTCAATAAAGCGCGGAAAACATCGATATAGTACGAAGCCTGTCTTGGCACAAAGCTTGAAGCCTGCACAAGGCGGGCGGATTCTCTTAGAACACCGTCCGGGCCCGGCTCGACACCCTCAGCGATCAATTGCTCCGTCTTCCCTTCAAACAAAGCAATCATCGCCGCAAGCTCGGCTTCATACACACCGGCCACTTCTTCAGTCTGCAGCCGAAGTGATGCAGGAGGGGCGTCATAAACGAAGCCGAAGACCTCGCTGATTTCCCGGTCGATGAACGGGATTCCGCGCGCGGTGCCGACTGCTTCTTTCCTTGTATGGCCAAGCGGCAGGAGTGTATCGAAGGCGGCCTGAATGCCGAGCTCCTCTTCGAGTTCTCTTGCCGCCTCCTCCATCGTTTCGCCGGCTTGGAGATGTCCGGCGGCGGTAATGTCGAAGCAGCTGGGAAAAGTATCTTTATCCGCGTGCCGCAGCTGGAACATAACCAGCTTGCGGCTGTTGTCGTTTCGGGCCAGCCAGCAGTGAATGGAGCGATGCCAATAGCCTTTGGCATGCACTTCACTGCGGCTTGCGGTGCCGATAGGCTGCCTGGCTTCGTCATAGATGTCGAAGAATTCTTCCCTTACGGGTGAATCGGAATGATCGCCCATCACGATTTAAGCGAAGCCTCCCTCGAGCTCATCGGATTCATCCTTCAAGTGCGAGGTGCAGTGGCCGCAGCGCGTTGCCTTCACCGGAATCTTGGACAAGCAGAATGGGCATTCCTTCTCGGTCGGTGCCGGCGGCTCGACCTCGGGTTCCTTGAGCTGGAAGCGGCGGAGAGCATTCGCACCCTTGACGATTAAGAAGACGCAGAAAGCGACGATTGTAAAATCCAGGACGACATTAATGAAATTCCCGTAAGCGATAACGGCTTGCCCATACTTCCTGGCCGTTTCAAGCGTATGTGCCGCCGTTGCTCCTTCCGGTACTTTATCCGTATCAAAACTATAATACATATCTGCCAAGGGCAAGCCGCCAAGCAGTTTTCCTATTGGAGGCATGATAATATCATTAACCATTGAAGTTACGATTTTTCCGAATGCGCCCCCGATAATGACTCCGACCGCGAGATCGAGCACATTGCCGCGAACCGCGAATTCTTTGAATTCCTTTAAAATTTTCACCAAGTTCTATCCTCTCCTTGCGATTTCAATGAATCTATTATACATGATCCGCGCACGCCGTAGACTATAGATCGGGCAGGGCTGCTAGATTTGCTGTTCAACCGGAAGTTTCATGTCAAAGAAAAAAGGATTTTTTGGAAAAATGTCGAATTTGTAGAAATCATACATAGAAAATTTTGTAATCGGGGTTAGGTATGAGCGAACTTATCGTTTCTGACAAATGGATGTTTCTGCTTCTGGCGCTGGCTATTAATTTATTCGCTTCGTTTACCATGTACAACATGATCGGTCATTTGATGCTTGTCCGGGTATTGCGGCATTATTGGCTGCTCAGCGGAGCAGTGGTTTACGGACTTGGGCTTTGGGTCAGCCATTTCATCATGCTGCTGACGACGGATTCCATGATTACGATTGACTGGACCTCGATTTTGAAGCTGCTGTTCATCATGGCTTGTGCATATTCCGCTTTTCAGGTGCTGGGTTCAAGCATGTCTTTCATGCCGAGATTGCTGGGCAGCGGCTTGTTAATGTCGCTGGGAATGAACATGTTGATTTACTCGAGTCTGTTGAGCGGCCAAATTCAGCGTGTCGATATTCACATGGGACTGGCTGCGGTTGCTTTTGTAATCGGGTTTATGGGGGCGCTTTGCTCCTTCTACCTCTACGTGCACAAACAGGGGGTTTATCTGCTGCTTCCTGGAGTGATGATTGGTCTGGCTAATTTCGTCATGCAGGTGGTGGGGATTGAAGCGTTCACGGCTGTATATACGGCTGTTCTGACTACGGATCGACTGAATGAATACATGAGATTGCTTGCCGTCGTCCTCGGTATGGCTACGCTGGTCATTTTTGCCATCAGCCTGCTTGCGCGATTCGTCGACCGCCGATATAACGCCATGAATGAACGATATAAGCTGCTGGTTGAGCATTCCATTGATATGATCGCGGTCATACGCAACGAGCAGTGGGAATATGTTAACACTTCGGGGCTTCAGATGTTTGAGGCGCAGAGCGAGAAGGACTTGCTCGGCAAAAGCATCTACATCAACCTCCAACCCAAGTTCCATAACGTCATGAAGCGGATGCTTCAAGTTACGGGTCAAGGAGGGCGTCAGGGACCCATAGAACTAGACTGGTATACCGTAGAAGGCAGGCAGCTTTATACGGAAGTGGTGGAGACCTGCACGAATCAATCGGGTAAACCGGTCTATCAATTCATTATTCGGGATATTTCGGAGCGCAAGAAGAATGAAGAGCTGCTCATTAATTCCGAGAAGCTGTATGTAGCCGGTCAGCTGGCTGCAGGAATCGCTCATGAGATTCGCAACCCGTTGACCTCCTTAAAAGGCTTCCTGCAGCTGATTGCTTCCGGACGCAACAGCAGCAAAAATTATTATGACATTATGAAATCCGAGCTGATCCGAATTGAGTCGATTGTAAGCGAGCTGCTGATGCTCTCGAAACCTCAGATCTATGAGCTTGTCCATAAGGATATCCGGCAAATTGTGAATGATACGGTCATACTGCTTGAAGCACAGGCAATACTGAACAATATTGAGATTGATTCGATTATTAGTGAGGAGCCGCTATGGGTATTTGGTGTGGAGAATCAGCTCAAGCAGCTATTCATTAATGTGCTTAAGAATGCGATCGATGCGATGCAGGGCGGCGGCCGAATCAATGTGAGGTGCATACGGGAAGGCGACCTCGCTGTCGTGCGAATCGAGGATTACGGACCCGGCATTCCGGAGGAGCAGCTCTCTAAGATCGGCCAGCCCTTCTATACGACCAAGGAAAAAGGAACGGGACTTGGGCTTATGGTCAGCTACAAAATCGTGGATAACCACCAGGGCAGAATAAAGGTGCACAGCTCTATAGGCGTCAGCACCACGTTTGAAATCTGCCTGCCTTACTCAAGGCCTTTTGAACGGCTGGAAGCGGCCCAGAGCAGGAACGGGAAGGTCACGCCCATTCATCGCCCTCTTCAGGAGAGCGAAAGCCGTTAATGAACGGACGGAAGAAGAGCCGGTTACTGCAGCAGAAACATGCGGTAACCGGCTTTTTCTGCGTACAGCTTGCCGCCGATTATAAAAGTCTGAGAGTACAAGCCTGCAGCCTTGGCAGACAGGTCATGCTTTTGCTGAGCTTGCAGAATCAGCTATAATAACGGGAGGAGGCGATAAAGAGAGATGGCCGAACCATTGAAGGCAATGTATAATCAATCATTTATCACAGCATTTGGAGCGCTCGTTCAATCGGGATGGGCTGAATTTGACGCCGGACGTTTTGTAGGACTCACCTTGGATAAGGGCTGGGAACAATTAGAGCTTAAGGGCAGAATGCGGAGAATCACGGAATCGCTCGGCAGCACGCTGCCCGCTGACTATAAAGAAGCGCTCGGTGTCTTGTATGCGATCGACGAACGCTGCGTGGGATTCCCCTATTTGTTCTTCCCGGACTTTGTTGAAGTCTACGGGCTGGGTGAGTGGGAGCTGTCCATGCATGCCTTGGAGCGGTTCACAGCGCGATCCTCTGCGGAGTTCGCCATTCGGCCGTTTATACTCGCGCAGACTGACCGGACCATGGCCCGGATGCTCGAATGGGCGGCCAGCGATAACGAGCATGTCCGCCGCCTTGCGACTGAAGGCTGCCGGCCAAGACTGCCTTGGGCGCCTGCGCTGCCGATGTTTAAACGCGATCCTTCGGCTATACTGCCGATACTGGAGCAGCTCAAATGTGATCCTTCGCTCTATGTGCGCAAGAGCGTCGCCAATAATATGAACGATATCGCCAAAGATCACCCGGACATCGTGCGGGATTTAGCTGCCCGGTGGACGGGCCGGCATGAATGGACGGATTGGATTATCCGTCGCGGCTGCAGATCGCTTCTAAAGGCCGCTGATCCGTCGGTCATGGCTTTCTTCGGCTATGAAGGAGACGCCGCTGCGGATTCTGTAGAGGGGGCAGCCCTTGTAGCGCGCGAGGCTGAGGTCTCAATCGGTGAGAAATCGGAGCTGAACTATTGGATTTCCCTGCGCTCGGAAGAACCGCTGCGGCTGCGTGTGGAGCTTGGCGTTGACTATGTAAAGGCAAGCGGCAAAGCTTCGCAGAAGCGGTTTTTGCTGATCGATCGAACCGTGGCCGCAAGTCAGAGGATCGAAGGCTTGAAGCAGCTGGATTGGAAGGATTTGACGACCCGCAAGCATTATCCGGGCGTTCATCAGCTTCATCTATTGGTTAATGGACAAGCTGTCGCGGACACGGCTGTCACGCTGCATGCCGAAGCTCAGGGGCAGGTGAGACGTACATGACGATTGGCGCCCGCGTATTGAAAACCGGGATGGCCGTTGCGCTTGCCGTCTATCTCAGTACGCTGCTTGGCTTCCCATCGCCGATTATCGCAGCGGTCGCTGCCATATTTACGATACAGCCCTCGATATCCCGTTCCTGGCAGCAGATTACCGACCAGCTGCAAACAAACTTTCTCGGAGCAGCTGTAGCGATTACGGCGGTCAAGCTGTTCGGGCAGACGGCGATTGCTGTTGGCCTGGTTTGTATCATTGTGATCTTAATTAGTATTCGTCTTCGCATGGAAAACACGATCGGACTTACTTTGGTGACGGTCGTTGCGGTGATGGAGGCCAATCAGGAGGGCTGGCTGTTTGCTTTGCAGCGTTTCTCCATGGTTTTGACAGGTATGGGAGCGGCTTTTGCCGTTAATGTGCTGCTGTTCCCGCCGCGTCCGCGCAAGCAGTTTATTGAACAGGTGCACCAGGCCTACAGCCAGCTTTCCCTGCTGCTGCGGATGGCGATCTCGAATGAAATGAAGGAAGACATCCACCGCAAGGAAACGGAGAAGCTGCATCATACGCTTCTCAAGCTCCAGGAGCGCTATGCGGTATTTGAAGAGGAGCGTGCGCTTCTCCCAAGCCGCAGGCAAGCCCGCGCGAGGCAGCTGCTGCTGTCCAAGCAGCTCATCAAGGTGCTCAGCCAAGGGGTTGATTTGCTTGATGTGGTGGAGGAGCATTATTTCTCGGCTCCACGGGCTGGGGAATGGGCGCAGCGGTTCGACAGCCAAATCGAGGAGCTTACGAAGTACCACGAGCAGCTGTTGTTAAAGCTTGAGGGAAAAATGAAAGCCCATGTATCCATTGAGCCGGAAGAAGAACGCGAGGCCAGACTGATCAAACAGCTGACAGACTATCTGATTGAGGATCCCGACGAGCACAAACGGCTCGTATTCGTGGCTTCGGCTATCTTCGAGTATGGTTACCATCTGCGCAGGCTTGACCGGATTTCAGATCAAGTGCTGCAGCGCGAGGAAGCAGAGACGGAAGAGGCCTAAATGGGAAACGCCCTTGTACGGCAGCGAATTGACGCTGGATGGACAAGGGCGTTTTAAGTAAGTGTGTAATCAGGTGATTATTGGCTCGAAGAGCCGGTTAGTTGTCGCCCATTTTCGGATGACGGCGGGGATGCTGAAGGTGAGCTTCCTTCTGCGTGATCTTCTTCTTTGGAACGATGCGGGGATCGGTCCTGCCCTCGTGATGATTATCGAAGTCAAGCTCCACCAGCTCCCATTCCGCTGTGCCCATTTGCTGGTCAGCCGGAAAGATGTCTCCGCGCTCCAGCTTCTCCTCGCGTCCCCATTCGTTCTTGTAGACACCGTCGACCTCGACCGGTTCGCCGGAGAGCGGGTCCATCTGGAAATGCTCCTTCTCTTCGCTCATAGCTGTCTCCTCCTATTTAAGTAGAGCATGTCCTATAGACCGTGCTTCGGGTAAGCGCGGTGATCGGCTTCGGACTGCGCCTCACTGGCTTGCTGCTTGCCTACGCCTGTTCGGTCGGCCTTCGACTGCTGCTGACTTGCTTTGCGCTGTACGTTGGAAGGTTGTTCGCCTGACATTCAAGTTCCTCCTGATGGTCAATTTAAAGAAGAGAAAATCCTTCTACAGTTTGCCACGTGAGGAAGAAAACTATGCTGGGGGAATTGCGGTTTGCGGTTATCCCGTACACGCTTTTAGAAACAACGAAGAGCATGAAGGATCCGCTCACGCGGACGCTCCATGCTCTTTTAAACTGATTTAAGCTGTTACCCGGCCGAAGATTACAGCAGCCGAAGTCCACAGGAAGGGCATTCCTCATGCTCTTGCGTTATGGTTTCCTGGCATGCTGGACACGGCTCGCTGAAAGGCTCGGCAGATACCGCGTGAACAGATTTCTCTTTGGCGGCGCCGGCCTCTTTATTGCCGGAGCTTTCAGGGCGCAGATGTGCGGGCGTACCAAAGAGCGCCTCGACGAATTCCCTAAGCTGCTTATACTTACCATCATCATCGGAGGTAGTCATCAGCCGGATCATAACGACCATTACACCGATAAGAGCAGCGGCAATCATGAGGACGATTGACGTTGCCGCAGCATTCATCATACTTAGAAGCGGAAACATTCCACCACGCAAACGGACTGCACGCCCTCTCGAATTATTTGACTTTATGGTAGGCTTCCAGCTTCTTGCCGCCGAACCACATGGCGACGATGATTCCGCCGGTCAGCATCAGCCTCCAAGGCTCTCTGATGAGATCCGAAATATTAAAGCTAAGCAGGGATATGCTGAAGATCATAACGGCTTTGCCCAGCAGCACCGCAAGCGCGAACGAACGGAAAGAGACGTTGCTTAAACCGGATAAGACATTTATAAGAGCGGATGGAGAGAAAGGAAAGCAGGCGAACAGGAAGATCGGGCTGAAGCCTTTATGCTCAATCCAATTGAAGACGCCGGATGCCTTGGGAAAGCGGCGCCGCAGCCACTTGCCCAATCGCCCGCCGAGCTTTCGCGCAACCCAAAAGACGAGCATGGAACCCGCGCATACGCCCAACCAGGAATAGAGGGAACCCAGCCAAAGTCCATAGATGTTGGCGTTGGCCGCCACAAAGACAAGCAGCGGCAGAATAGGCAGAAAGGATTCTGCCAATGGCAGAACAATGCCAGGAAGAGGGCCATAGGCCGAATAGCTCTCAAGCGTGCGCTGTAGATGCTCCAGATCGAGCCCTTTGAGCTCTTGAACCCAATCCTTGATGTGACTCATCATTGCTTATTATCCTCCTGATTATTTCGCGGCATGCCCGCTATCCGTGAAAGCACGGAACGGAAACCATATGTAGAATAATCCAATAAACGCATACATGACCGCGGCATACCAGACGACAGCGCTCTGTCCGTGCCATGCTGCAAGAGATCCGCCAATGACAGGACCGATCATCCCTCCGACACCTTCGACGGTGGAGAAGATACCCCACCCCAGTCCCTGCTGCATAGGGGGAACATAATTGGCGAGCAGGGCGTTCCAGGCGGGCAGCAGCGCAGCATAGGAAAGGCCTAGTGCGCCTGTCAGCAGCATGCACTGCCAGAGCGGCGGTTCAAGCCCAAGCAAGTATAATTCCCCGCCGATACAGCAGAAGCCGAGCACGAGAAACCATTTCTTCCCCCCGAGCTTGTCAGATAATCGGCCGAGTGGAATAAGCCCAAGCACCGTAAGTGCACCGCCGGCCAGCAGCAGCAGCGAATACTGCTTGCCGTTCAGACCGAGCCTGTCCTCGGCGAAGCTCGGCAGAATCGGAACGAGCATACCTGCCCCCATCGTCTGCAGCACCATGCCGGGGAGCAGCAGCTTCATATGCCGGAGTCTCTCCACCAAAATGGTGAATTGCTCGCGAATGGGCAGGGAGACGGCGGCTGAAGTCCGTGTATTGCTGATGAATAAAGCAAGCACCCAGCTGATCAAGGATAATCCAAGCAGCAGATAATACGTAATAGACGTACTGTAATCGAGCAGAATATTACTGATTATCGGTCCTGAGCCGATGCCCACGAACCAAATCGTATAGAGAAATCCCATCTGCGTGGCCCGGTGCGCCTCCGATACCTTGGTCAGACAGACGATCCAAATCGGTGAGATGCCTACGCCATAAAGGGCTGCAGCGACGATAAAGATCCATGGCATGTAGGCGAAAGGGAAGAGCGCGATACCGATCAAAGAGATCAGCAGTCCGGCTTGGACAACAAAACGAATAGAGAAACGGTCAAGCAGGTAGCCGATCGCCATCTTGAGAAGCGTATCCGTCAGATAGTGTGCGGTAATGGCAACCCCAATGATATTGAGTGACAGATCAAGGGTTTTTTCTCCAAAAATAGGGAGGAAGCTGATTAAAGCAGCTCCACGGACAAATTCCACAAGAAATAAAATCACCGAAAATAACGTCATTTCCGGTCCGAACCAGCGGTTTCGAATTGGACTCACTCCTGTTCTTCCACAAGCTGTTCTGGCTGGTCTGATGCATTCCGCTATCGATTGGCGGTTGCAGACACTCCTTCCATTATATGCAAGCGGGAACAAAAGTCCAAGGCGACCACATCCGCGGCGTTCTTGCGCTGCAGCTTCATTATTGCTGTTTTACTACTTCTAATACGATTGGAATCATGGATGAGTTCAATTATTTTGTGGGATAGCTGCTCCGGGGTGTAGGCGATGGCGGCTGCGCCTTTATTTTCCAGATATAGAGCGTTGTTGCGTTCCTGCCCGGGAACGGGGCGGTATGCAATGATCGGTAACCCGCTTGCCAGCGCCTCCGCGAGTGTGACGCCGCCTGGTTTGGTAATAATACAGGAAGCCAGCGCCATAAGCTCATGCATTGGCTCGACATATCCCAAGACATGGAGCTGCCTTGCTGCGATAAAGCCGCTGAACATTTGGGTCAGCAAGCAGGAGAGGGCTTCGTTTCTTCCGCAAACAACGACGACGGTAAAACTTTGCTGCTGCAGCAGCTTGGACAAGAGCTCTGTCATGTCTGGAAGCGTGCCCTGAGCTCCGGCCATCAGGAGAACGACCGGCCGTCCGGCCGGCAGACCGTAACGCGAACGCAGTGCCGGGTCAATAGTAAGGGAGCGGAAACCGCGCTTGATCGGAATGCCGCTTATGCAAATACGCCGCTCGGGAATACCGAGCAGAATCAGCTCGCGCTGCATATCCTCGGTCGGTACGTAATAGCGGTCAATTTCCGGATGCACCCAGCGCTGATGCAGATCGAAATCCGTGATAACGGTACCTGTAGGAATTTGCAGTCCGATCTGCTGCTTGAGCGCAGGCATGGCGAGTATAGGAAACGTATGAATAACCGCATCAGGCAGCTCGGCCTGCAGCAGTCTGCGCAGACTGTCTTTTCCAAAGGAGTGGAGCCAGCTGGCAAAGAGGGAATCGTGCTTCATCGGTTTCGTCCGGTCGTAGACCCAGCCGTACAAGCCTGGCAGGAGGGAATAGCTTTTCATATAGACGCGCTTGGTCATTTCGTTAATAAAAGGATGGGCTTCGGCGAGTAAATCAATGAGGAGCGTACGGTCAACCCCGCGGTCGGCAAGCGCATCACGAATCGCACGCGCTGCCTGCAGGTGGCCGTCACCGTAAGAGGCATACAGGATCAAAAGTTTGGGACTGCGGTTCTTGTAAGAATGAATCATCTACAGACACCTCCAGAGCGCCAGTATACCGCACAACTGTAAAGAGAGAATAAGCGGGTTATAAATTCATTGTAAGGCAGGTAAAGTTATGTAAAAAGTGATGAGGCATGCTGCATAGCTTCTTCTGAAACGATTAGATAGCTGTGCAGCAATAACCGTCATTTCTTAAAGGGTATTAGATAAGCAGGTTGAACAGAACAGGGTCTTTGTTCAGCTCTAAGAACTGCAGCCCTTTTGTGTGCATGCGTTCAATCAGAGGTTCATAGTCCTGCCGATGCTTCAGCTCAATGCCTACCAGAGCAGGCCCATTGTCCTTATTATGCTTCTTCGTATATTCAAAACGCGTAATGTCATCATCCGGTCCAAGTACCTCGTCGAGAAACTCGCGTAGAGCGCCTGCACGCTGCGGGAAATTAACCATGAAATAATGCTTCAGTCCTTCAAAAATAAGCGAACGTTCCTTAATCTCCTGCATCCGGTCCACATCATTATTACCGCCGCTTACAACGCAGACTACCGTCTTGCCGGCAATCTGATCCCGGTAGCAATCAAGCGCTGCGATGGGAAGAGCGCCGGCAGGCTCGGCCACGATTGCATTCTCGTTATAGAGGTCAAGCATCACCGTGCAGGCTTTGCCTTCTGGAACGAGAACGACGTCATCGAGCATTTCACGGCACATGCGGAAGCTTAAATCCCCAACCCGCTTGACTGCTGCGCCATCAACGAACTTATCGATGGTGTCCAGTGTCAGCACTTCTCCGGCATCCAATGATAACCGCATGGATGGCGCGCCCTCAGGCTCAACGCCGATCAGCTTCGTCCTCGGCGAGACGGCTTTCACGTAAGCGCCGACGCCCGCTGCAAGGCCTCCGCCCCCGATCGTCACAAAAATATAGTCCGGTGCATGCTCCACAGCTTCCATGATCTCTTTGCCGATCGTTCCATTGCCTGCAATGATTTTCGGATCGTCAAACGGATGGATGAAGGCCAGATCATCCTTGCGGCTGGCAGCGATCGCTTCGCTGAAGGCATCATCAAACGTGTCGCCGGTCAATATGATCTCGACATCCGGTCCTCCGAAAAAGGCGACTTGGTTGACCTTTTGGCGCGGTGTTGTGCTTGGCATGTAGATCTTGCCGGGAATGCCTAAGGTTTGGCAGGAATAGGCGACCCCTTGAGCATGGTTGCCTGCGCTCGCGCATACAACGCCCCGGGCCAGCCGCTCCGGCGAAAGAGACTTAATGAGATGATAAGCGCCGCGCAGCTTGAAGGAGCGCACCACCTGAAGATCCTCTCGTTTGAGCAGCACGGTACAGCCGTAGCGGTTGGATAATACACGGTTATGCTGAAGCGGCGTTCTAGGGGCCACTTCCTTCACGTGCATCTGGGCCTGGGCAATCTCCGTTAAACCCACCATTTGCGCAGTATAGTCATTCCATACATTTCCCATTATCATCTACCTCTCCTTCTTCTTCACCCAATTGCGGTTGATTGCAAACAAAAAAATCCCGTCCCCCCAAGGGACGAGATTGAACTCGCGTTACCACCCTACTTCCGCTCTGCACTCCATCTAGAGGCAGCCCGGCGCTTTGTCACGTACCAGCATACGCGCTCCATGTAACGGTGGATACCGTCCGTGCTTACCTGTTCCTTTGAACGATCGCCGCCATGCAGAGTCTCTCGTGCAAGCGGAATTTTCAAAGCTGTTCGGCACGGCTTCTCAGGGAGGATGCATGATTCGGTGGCAAACGTCGACTTACAGCGGAATGTCGACTCTCTGGAGGATGCCGGGTCAAATCTGCGTGTTCCCATCAATGAGTTTCAATTTATCGGAATATTCTTGTTATACTCCCGAAGCTATCAAATGTCAATCGCAAAAATACCGGCGGCAGGATTTAACATTTTTTGATTCCTGCTTGGCTATTCAACTCTAATCGGGCTTGATATAGTAGAAACTGGAATGACTGCCGCTGTATACCTATCAGGTTTATGAGAAAGAGCACCGGATTTCGCAGCAATACCGGGGCGGCTATGTTCGGCAGAATGTGCTTCACAGGTATGTGTTCAACCTTGAAGGGAAGCTGGTGAAGGATGCGTTCATTACCGGGAAATGATGCCCTGATGATGTATTCGCCGCTGCTTACGCAAATGGTTAACGGTGCTGAATAGAAACAGGGTTAATGAAATTGACATTTTAAACAGTAAACAAGAGGGGAGCAAAATGTCAGTTATGAGCAGGTTAAATGAAAGTCTAGGGCGCTGTGATCAACGGTTTAGAGAGAATAGATGGCTTACTGAATAATAATTGTTCCCGGGAATGTTAAGCTTCATACGAGAGTGGTCAGGGTAAAAAACAAATAGATTATTGTAGGATAGCGGGTGCGGGACATGGATTATACGATGATTACAGTGAAGCTTGTAACGGCTTTTTTCGGTCTGTGGCTGATGACCAAGCTGCTGGGGAAGAAGGAGATCTCCCAGCTGACACCGTTTGACTTTATTTCCTCCTTGATGCTCAGCGAGCTGGTGGGCAACACGATTTATGACCGGGAGGTTCATTTCATGATGCTCATCTATGCGCTCGTGCTGTGGATGGTGCTTTCCCTGGCACTTGAGAAAATCGTGCAGCTGCTGCCATGGCTGTCGGTGCCGCTTAGCGGGAGGCCGGATATTATTATCCGCAATGGTGTCATTGATGTGCGCGCGATGAAGCGCAATAAACTGGATATGCATCAGGTCGGCATGCTGCTGCGGGAGCAAAGCGTCTTTAGCGTGAAGGATGTCGCTTATGCGATCTTCGAAACGAACGGCAACCTCAGCGTGATGAAAATGTCCAGCGCCGACAGCCCGAACCGGGAGGAGCTGAAGCTGCCGGTGAAGCCGCTCGGTCTGCCTCGGATCCTGATGGACCAAGGCTATATACAAAGGGATGAGCTCCGGGAAATCGGTCATGATGAAGAATGGTTGCTGGCCCTGCTCAAAGAGCAGGGGATCATGCGGTTTAAGGATGTGCTGTATGCGGAGTGGTCGGAGACAGACGGGCTGTATGTGCAGCGGAAATGAGAAGGGAATTTCCTTTAGGGGATGGTAATTAAGCTAGTTAATAGAATGCCGCATAAATAGGTAAGGGTGCGGCAGCTCCTATCTGAACCAATCACAGCTCAGATTGCCAAACCAGCATGAGCACGCTGTACACCGCTGCAGCCAATCAGCAAGATAAGATGCGAGCAGCAGCAGCTGCGCGACAACGCGAATAGGATGCGAGCAGCAGCAGCTTCGCGACAACGCGAATAGGATGCGAGCAGCAGCAGCTGCGCGACAACGTGAATAGGATGCGAGCAGCAGCAGCTGCGCGACAACGCGATAGGATGCGAGCTGCAGCGCCACCTCGACCATGAGCCAACTCCGGCTTCCTATGCAGAAAGGTCACTTCAACTAACTAACTAACCATTTTGCGGCTCGTTCATGGAAGCCGCTGCCTATACTGTATTTCATACAGTTATATCGCCCGTATTGCCCCGGAAAGGCCGTTATACTGTATTTCATACAGTTAAATAAGCCCAAAACCGCTCAAATGAGCTCAATCCGGCGAATTTAACTGGAAAAAACCAGTATAGCTTCGAACATGAGCAAACCCTGGCTCCCATGCAGAAAAGTCACTTCAACTAACTAATCATTCCACGGCTCGTTCATGGAAGCCGCTGCCTATACTGTATTTCTGGAGCTAGAATAAAAAGTGGACACCTGTTAAGTGTAGATAGATAATTACGTTAACGAGGAGAGGT
>NZ_JBHSOW010000073.1:0-1611 GCF_042656405.1 Paenibacillus solisilvae
GCCACCATGGACGTTACCCGCAAGTGGACAGGCCGTGTACAGAATTGGGGACAAATGCTCCTCCAGCTATCCGTCTTCTTCCCGGATCGCATTGGGCAGCATCTCAGATAATTTTTCTCCCCTCGGGGAGAAGCCGATTAAAAGAGTTTACACAAAAGATTTGACAGACCCGACAACAACGTAAAAAGACGTTGCCTTGTTGGCAACGCTCTTTTTAAGATCTCAGTTTTGAGATTGTTTTGTTCTAAGAAAGTTCTAGCAATCACTTAGAATTTTGCACAAATACCCAACTAATATTTCTTCTTGTTCGTATAGAACCCATACCTTGAACGGCGCGATATTCGCGGACACAATTACAAACGAATTAACGGCCCAAAGATTGACTTTGTATAGGTTCGTAATGTTGAACATGGCTATATTCATTGGTTTTTTGCTTAATCATAACTTCATTTTGAAGTGAAATCATTCGATTCCCATAAGCGCTTTTTCAAACGTCTCTAACTCTGTGTTGTATTTTCTCTTTAGGATCATTTTTTTAATTGTAGATGCTTGATATTCGTCGTGGATCGGCTTGTATTTGTTATACGTATCAATGGTCTGGACGACGAGTGTCATATTTCGATTCATCTGAGTTGCTTCTTTTATAACGGAATTGATCTCTTGGATTTGGCTTTCCACTTTAGTAATCGCCTGTTTCAAGTCGGACCGGCTTTTTAGATTTTGATCGGTAATGAACTTTAATTGATTAGACAGCTTGGATATTTCTATATCTGAACTAAAATCTCTTCTGCTATTTCTTCGTTTTGCATCAGCGGTATTGCGATCCGTCAACGTGCGAAGAAGAGCGATAGTTAATATGATGTTGACGGCCAGCGTTCCCCTTCTAAATTGATACTGCCTCGCTGCATCCATAAGTTGATTCCGACTCGGTTTATGATTGAATCGATATTTGTATTTCCGTTTCGATTCAGTGAAATTAAATTCACGAAGTTGAATACGCTCCTTAATTCTTTCCTCTGTGTAGTCGACTCCAAGTGTTTTTCCCCTGACCGATCTTTCCATACCGGGAGACTTGAAAGTCATATATTTCACTTGGCCTTGCTTCATCGTATACCCTAGCTGATCCATCTGAGACATGAAATCTTCAAATTACGTAGAAAACTTGATGACGGTATCAATCTTGTTTAATATGTGCCTTCCATGAATTTCCTCGCTTCTCTTCATTCCATTCTTTATAGGATTTTGGTACAGCGTTTTTGTTGACTGGGATGGTACTTAAATTGTATTCCTTTGCAACTTCATCTGAAAAATCCCTTACGTCTTTTAAGCTCTGCTTATTCGCATAAAACTTTTTCCCAGCTAACGAAACAGAATTAATGATAATGTGATTATGAACGTGCCCTTTGTCTACATGAGTACTGATTATATATTGAAATTTGTCACCAATAAATTTCTCAGCCCACTTCAAACCAATTTCATGTGCTTTGTACGGATCGCTAATTTCATGTTCCTTAAAGGATTGAATAAAGTGAAAACCTAGCGTTCTGGTCATACCCCTGTCAAGTAGACATTAGAAAAAAGCTATGCTGCCAGCGCGCACCGGTATTCAAT